>JALWTH010000171.1 GCA_027082975.1 Paracoccaceae bacterium
CGCGGACGGTCCGGGGCTCGGCGCCGGACTGGGCCACATGATGCAGAACGCCGGGGCGCTCGCGGTCGTGCCAGGCCCAGTTGCCGTAGTTCTTCTTCATGATCGGGTGCATGAAGGGAAACGGATCCGGGACGCCGACTTCATCGGGCATGCGGGGCTTGGTGGCTTGGTCTTTCATTCTCTTCCTCCCATCCCGCGCCGCCTCCGGGGAGACGGTCGCGGAACATTGAACGTTCAGGATATCTGCGGCTTACTCGGCGTGAGCGTTGGCTCCGGTCTCACGCGCGCGCCGCTCGAACCACTTCTCGGCCTCTTCATCGAAGTCGTCGGTGCGCACGAAGCACGAGGTGCGCGGGTGGTTGACCATGTTCGGGTCCGCCTCCACCCCGACTGCCTCGAGGAAGGCCGGCAGGCCGATCCGGTCGATGGTCTCGCCGATCCGCTCGTGCTCGAGCGCGTTGTCGGCGAAGAACTCGATGCAGGTCTCGGCGAAATCCTCAAGCTCTTCCCAGTCTTCCTCGGTCTCGAGCTTGATGAAGGGCTTGATCATGATGCCCATCAGGTCGCCGATCTTCAGCGCCCGCTTGCCGCCGATCATGATCGAGGCGCCGCGGTCGTCGCCCGGGCTCAGGGCCTTGGTCATCACGTTGATGCAGTGCATGCAGCGCACGCAGGAGGAATTGTCGATCTCCAGCGTATCGTCGTCATGCAGGCTGATGGCGCGGGTCGGGCACATGTTGACCACCGTGTCGATGGTGTATTTGCGGCCGACTTCGGCGATGTGCTCCTTGACCTTCTCCTGGTCGATCTTGATGTCGTCGCGCCAGGTGCCGATCACCGCGAAGTCGGCGCGGTGGATGGCGTTCACGCAGTCATTGGCACAGCCGGAGAACTTGAACTTGAACTTGTAGGGCAGCGCCGGGCGGTGCATCTCGTCGAGGAACTTGTTGATGATGCGGCGATGCGCCTGCACCTCGTCGTAGCAGGACTGCTCGCAGCGGGCATGGCCGACGCAGGACATCGCCGTGCGCAGGGCCGGGCCGGCGCCGCCGAGGTCGAAGCCGAGCTCGTTGAGCGCGTCAAAGGCCGGCTGGGCATTCTCGGAGGAGCAGCCCTGGAACATGATGTCGCCGGACTGGCCGTGGAAGGCGATCAGGCCGGAGCCATACTCCTCCCAGATATCCGCCATCTTGCGCAGCAGGTCCGAGGTATAGTGGTAGCCCGCAGGCGGCATCACCCGCAGGGTGTGGAACTCTTTCGACTCGGGGAACTGTTCCGCCACTTCCGAGAAGCGCGGGATGATCCCGCCGCCATAGCCGAGAACCGAAAGCGTACCGCCCTTCCAGAAGCCGAGCTTCTTTTCGTAGGAGTGGTTCAGCTGGCCCAGAAGGTCGTTCATCATCTTCTGGTTGTTTTCCGTGCCCTCGTCGCGCAGGCGCTTCAGGCCAGTGACGAAGCTCGGCCACTTGCCGCCCTCGAGCTCGTCAAGCATCGGCGTCGGGTGCTTGCCTTTCGATTCGTCTTTCATGTCGTTCCTCCCTTACGAGTGTTCGCGCAAACTGTTCAGACCCTGCGGGTCGGGGGATTCTACGTGGCAGTCCTTAACGAACCGACAACGCAAATTTCACCACCCGGCAAAGAGTGCCATTGCCAATAATCTATACATCTGGATAAACGAATGTAAGAGAAAAAATCAACTGCGGCGAAATATTCGGAATGATTCCAATATTGCTGCGCGTGCATAATTACCGGCGAACCGGGAGGCGCTTCATAACATGACGGAAGAAAAGGGCTTTTTCTGGAATCGGCCAGAAACCCAGGATTTTTATCAGGATTGGCGCGCAGCACGGATTTCCGCCTCCGAATCGGCCCGCGAGCGCGGATTCGTGGTGCTCGACAGCCTTGCGAATCCCTCTGATTCGCAGATTTCCGAGATCGTTCGCCGGGTAAGAGAATCAAATTTCGCGCTTTACGAGGCCCCCGAGAGCGCGGATTTGCGCGCGGATCTCAGGGCTTTTGCCGATCGTTTCGGGCTTCGTATCGCGGAAAAGCACAGAAGCGCCGGCGAGCAGGGGATTGTTGCGCTGACGGAAACAGACGCCCCGAGCCAGCGCGGCTATATCCCATACAGCAAGCGCAAGATGGGCTGGCATACCGATGGCTATTACAATGCCCCCGAAGAGCGGATCAGCGCCATGGTGCTGCATTGCGCGCATCCGGCCGAGGACGGGGGCGAAAATCATCTGCTCGATCACAGCATCGCCTTCATCCGGCTGATGGACGAAAACCCCGCCTATATAAAAGCGCTGATGCACCCCGAGGCCATGACCATCCCCGAAAACCGCGAACCCGATGGCACCCTGCGCCCGGCTTCCGTCGGCCCGGTATTCTATGGCGACCCGGAGACCGGCGCGCTGCAGATGCGCTACACTGCCCGCACCCGCAGCATCGAATGGCGCGACGATCCGCTGACCCGCGAGGCGGTGGCTTTTCTCCGGCACACCCTTGAAGGCCCCGATCCGCTGACCATCTCGGTAAGGTTCAGGGCCGGGCAAGGCGTGCTGTGCAACAATGTGCTCCATGACCGCACCGGCTTTGACGCCGGAAAGGTGGAAAAATCGCCGCGCGTAATGTATCGCGTGCGGTTCAGCAACCGTGTGAAAGGAACCTGACATGGCTGACGAAACGACCCAGGCCCATCATGCTCTCCTGAGCGATCTGATCATCGGCCACCCGGAAGTGACCTCCTTTGCCGAACTGGAAAAGCTGGTCGCCCATGCGGGGGAGTCGGGCATCATGCACCTGCAATTCGACATCAAGCCCGATTACAAGGACACCCCGCGCAAGTGGGAATGGCTGCTGGAGGCCGCGTTTACCCGCGGGTTGAAATATGACTGAAGGCCTGCGCGACCTGGCCGCCTTTGCCCTGCCCTATTCGCGCAAGGCCGAACTGCGCGAATATACCTATGAAAGCGGCATGAAGATGCTGCGTCTGGTGCTGCGCGAGGGCAAGCGGATCACCCAGGTGGAGATGGACGCCGACACGGCCAGCGCCATTGCCGGCGAGATGCTCGCCTGGGCCAGGGCGCAGAGCGGGGAGCAGGCGTGATGGATTACCTGCCGCTGTTTCTCGACATCAAGGGCAAGCGCGTGATCGTGGACGGGGGCGAGACCGTCGCCGCGCGCCGGGCCGAGCGCGCCCTTGCCGCGGGCGCGCTGGTCGAGCTGTTCGACCCGGAGCCGGGCGACGAAGTCCGCGCGCTCTTCGGCCACGAGAACCTGACCCATCATGCCCGGGTGCCGGAAGCGGCGGATTTCGAGGGCTGTTTCATCGCCTATGGCGCCAGCGAGGAGCCCGAGCGCGACCAGCTTCTGGCCGAGGCCGGGCGCGCGGCCGGGGCGCTGGTCAATGTCGCCGATGTGCGCCGCTATTGCGATTTCATCACCCCCAGCGTGGTCGAGCGCGACCCGATCACCATCGCCATTTCCACCGGCGGCGCGGCCCCGGTGATCGCCCGCAACCTGCGCGCGCGCATCGAGGCCATGCTGCCCGACGGTTACGGGCGGCTGGCGAGCTTTGCCGCGCGGTTTCGCCAGAAGATCGCCGAGCGGATCAGCGATGGGCGCGGGCGCCGGCGCTTCTGGGAAGACATGATCGAGGGCCGTGCGGGCGATGCCTTCCTCGCCGGGCGCGAGGCCGATGCGGTGGCGCAGATCGAAGCGGACCTGGAGACCGCAGGCCCCGTCACCGGCGAGGTCTGGCTGGTGGGCGCCGGGCCGGGGGACCCGGACCTTCTGACCTTCAAGGCGCTCAGGCTGATGCAGCACGCCGACGTGGTGCTTTACGATCGGCTGGTGGGCCCCGGCATCCTCGAGCTTTCGCGCCGCGACGCGCGGCGGATCAACGTGGGCAAGCGCCCCGGCTACCATGCGCTCAAGCAGGACGAGATCACCGCGCTGATGATCCGGCTGGCAAAGGAAGGCAACCGGGTGCTGCGGCTCAAGGGGGGCGATCCGTTCATCTTCGGGCGCGGCGGCGAGGAGCTCGAGGACGTGGCCCGCGCCGGCATCCCGGTGCAGGTGATCCCCGGCATCACCGCCGCCGCCGGCTGCGGCGCCTGCGCCGGCATCCCGCTCACCCATCGCGACCACGCGCAATCGGTGGTGTTTGTCACCGCTCACGGCGCCGGGGGCGTACTGGCCCATGACTGGACCCGGCTGGCCCGGCCCGGGCAGACCGTGGTGGTCTATATGGGGCTGGGCAGCCTCGGCCAGATCGCCGCCGCCGCGCTCGAGCAAGGCGTGCGCCCGGACCTGCCGGTGGCGGTGATCGACAACGGCTCGCGGCAGAACCAGCGGGTCATCTCGGCGACTCTGGAGACGATCGAGAAGAAGGCGCGGGCGGCCGATCTCAAGGGCCCGGCGCTGATCGTCATGGGCGACGTGGTGACCATGCGCGACAAGCTGGGCTATACCGGCGTGGCCGAAGAACACGTCTCGCTGGATATTGGCGCGCAGAGCGGGCTGTGAGGAATTTCGCCCCGGCTTGCGCCGGGGCGAACGGCTGGGGGCGCTGCCCCCGGACCCCCGGAGTATTGAGAGAAAGATGAAAGGGCTTTCCCAAACCGGGTCGCCGATATAGCCTGCACGTGTGGATTATTCGAAAATCGTCGACGCTCAGACCTGGGATTTCATCCGCCGCACCGAGGCGCATTATCCGCCGGGGGCGGTGGGGATGAGCATCGCCGATCAACGGCGGGTCTATGACGAAATGTGCCGGGAATTCTTTCGCGGCTATCCGCCCGGGGTCAGGGCCCGGGATGCTTCCATGGGCGGGGTGCCGGTACGCATCTACCAGCAGGGTGCGCCGGCGTTCAGCCTGGTATATCTGCACGGGGGCGGTTTTGTCGTCGGCGGTCTGGACAGCCATGACGACATATGCGCCGAGATTTGTGCGCGCAGCGGGGCGCGGGTGGTCAGCGCCGATTACCGGCTGGCGCCCGAGCACAGGCATCCGGCGGCTTTCGAGGATGCGCTGGCGGTGGCGCGCCGGGTGGCGGAGGAATGGCCCGGGCGGCTGGTGCTGGCGGGCGATTCGGCGGGGGCCAATCTGGCCGCTGCCGTGGCCCATGCCAGCCGCGGGGAGCTGGAGCCGGCCGGGCAGGTGCTGATCTATGGCGGCTTTGGCGGCGATCTGGACCGGGGTTCCTGTATCGAGCACGCCAATGCACCGCTGCTGACGCGCGACGAGATCCTGTATTACCGTGAAATGCTTCACGCACAGGGTGTGCCCGAGGACGATCCCACCGCCGCCCCGCTCCGGGACGGTGACTTTACCGGCCTGCCGCCCACCGTGCTGTTCTCGGCCCAATGCGATCCTCTGGCCGATGACAGCCGTGACTATGCCGCCGCCATCCGGGCCGCGGGCGGGCAGCTGCTGCATATCGAGGAGCCGGGGCTGGTGCATGGCTACCTGCGCGCGCGCAGCACCGTGGCGCGGGCACGCCGGAGCTTTGACCGGATAATCGGCGCGATCGGCGCGCTGGGGCGGGGAGAGCCCTTCCCCCCTGCCCTGTGAGGCGCTAGAGATGCGCGGAAACCAGAAGCAACCCGAAGGGGAGAGGCCGCATGACCCAACGCCTGCACCTTGTTTTCGGCGGCGAACTCGTGGACCCGGCGCATAATGTGTTTCGCAATGTCGAAGACATCCATGTGGTCGGGATCTATCCCGACTATGCCAGCGCCTACGATGCCTGGAAGGCCGAGGCGCACCGCACCGTGGACAATGCTCACATGCGCTACTTCATCGCCCACCTGCACCGGCTTCGCGACGAGGCAGTGGAAGCATCCCCGACCGAAGAGCTGGGCGGATAGGCGCCATGGGCACGCGCCCGGGTTTGCCGCTTCTGGGGCCGGGCAAGGGCCGTCGGCAGGAAGCGCGTGCCCGCCAGAGGCTCGAGCGCGAGCTGGCGCTTGGGCGCGAACACCCGGAGCGCGGGCAGGAACGGCTGGGCATATCCGGTGCCGAGCGCCCCGAGGGGCCGCTGGTCTGGCTGCATTGCACCCACGAAAGCGACGCCCTCGACCACCAGGCGCTGATCGAACGGTTGCGGCTGGAACGCGAGGAGCTGGGCTTCCTGCTGACCACTTCCGTTTATGACCCGGGGCAACTGTTGCAGGGCCGCCTGCCCGCATACTGTTTTCACCAGTATTTGCCCTATGAGGAGGGACCGGGCCTCGACAGGCTGCTGGACCACTGGCGACCGGACAGCTGCATCTGGCTGGAAGAAGACCCGAATCCCGCCGTCGCCGAAGCCCTGAGCCGGCACGAAATCCCCCTGTTCTGGGCCAATGCCGCAATGCCCGATGACAAGAGCCACAAGCTGCGCTGGTTTCCGGGGGCGGCAAGGCGCATCTTTGACCAGTTCCGTTACATTCTGGCCGTGGACGGGCGCTCGGCGCGCAACCTGCGCCGCCTGGGTGCGCCCGAAGACCGGCTCGAAGTGCTTGGCCGCCTGCGCGATCTGCCGCCGCCGCTGGAATGCGCCGAAGCCGAGCGCGAAAGCCTGGCCGCACGGCTGGCGACCCGCCCGGTATGGCTGGCTGTCAGGCTCGACCGCTCGGAAGAAGCCCCGGTGATCGGCGCCCACCGCCGGGTCTCGCGCCGGGCGCATCGCTACCTGCTGATCCTGATGCCCGCCGAGGCCGGGCGCGGTGCCGAACTCGCCCGCAAGCTGGAACAGGAAGGCTGGAGCGTCGCCCTGCGTTCGGCTGGGCAGGAGCCGGGCGAGGACACGCAGATATTCATCGCCGACGAGCCTGACGAGCTGGGCCTGATGCTGCATCTGTCCCCAATCGCCTTTTTCGGCCAGACCCTCGCCGAAAGCAGCGAAAGCCCTGAAGATCCATTTCATGCCGCGGCGCTGGGCGCGGCGCTGCTGCACGGGCCGCGGACCGGCGCCTTTGCGCCACGATTCGCGCTTCTGCGCTCGATCGGGGCAGCCCGCGAGGTGCAAAGCGAACAGGAACTCGCCCGCGAGCTGGAATACCTGCTGGCACCCGACAAGGTGGCGGCGATGGCACAGGCCGCCTGGGAGGCAACCACCAGCGGCGCAGAAGTCTCCGAGCGCCTGTGCGAGTTGGTCCATGCGGCCCTGGACGCGCGAGGGGTATAGATGCGCGCACCGGCTCACTGGTATACCCCGCCCGAGCGGCCCGGCTGGAAGGCCCGGCTTCTGGCGCCCCTGGGCCGGCTCTATGGCTGGACCACGGCGCGGCGGCTGGCCCGGGGCCGGCGCAGGCGCCTGAAGGTGCCGGTGATCTGCATCGGCAACCTCAATGCCGGCGGCACCGGCAAGACTCCCACCGTCATCGCGCTCATGCAGATGCTGCAGGAGATGGGGCACGAGCCCCATGTGGTCTCGCGCGGCTATGGCGGCAGCGAAGCGGGGCCGCTGCTTGTGGACGAGCAGCGCCACAAGGCCGAGCAGACCGGGGACGAACCGCTGCTGATCGCCGCTTTCGGCCCCTGCTGGGTGGCGCGCGACCGCGTGGCCGGCGCGCGCGCGGCGCTGGCGGAGGGGGCCGACGTGATCCTGCTCGATGACGGGTTTCAGAATCCGGACCTCGCCCATGATCTCTCGATCGTCGTGGTCGATGCGGCAAAGGGCTTCGGCAATGGCCGCTGCATCCCCGCAGGCCCCCTGCGCGAGCCGGTCGCCACCGGGCTCAAACGCGCCGATTTCGTGCTGAGCATCGGCCCGGAGCCGGCGCAGGCGCGCTTTGGCGCGGAGTGGGGCACGCAGATCTCCTGCCCGCGCCTCACGGGCGCGCTTGCCCCGCTTCCCACCGGGATCGACTGGCAGGGGATGGAGGTGCTGGCCTTTGCCGGGATCGGCCACCCGGAGAAGTTCTTTGCCACCCTGCGCGGGCTTGGCGCCAATCTGCGCCGCAGCGAGGCGCTGGCCGACCACCAGCGGCTGAGCGATGCACTGCTCAAGCGCCTCGAGGCCGAGGCGCTCATGCTGGACGCGCAGATGGTGACCACCGAAAAGGACGCGGTGCGCCTGCCCGCGCCCTTCCGCTCCAGGATCATCACCCTGCCGGTGCGCCTGCGCCTTGCCGATCCCGAGCCCCTGCGCCGCGCCCTCGCGCGGCTCTTGCAGGGGTGAGCTTCGGCCTGCTCGTTCGCCCTACTCGCTGGCCGGCGGCTCCTCCGGCTCCTCCGGCAAGCGCGAATCGATCGCTTCCCTGAAATCGCTGTAGGGCATGTTGGAGTATTTCTGCCCGTCGATGATGAAGGTCGGGGTGCCCCTGACATCATCGGCGGTGGAATAGTGCTGGAACGTCGCCACCAGGCTCTGCGCGGTGTCCTTGTCCTTCAGGCAGGCGTCGATCTGCTCGTCTTCCAGCCCGGCCAGCCGGCCCATCTTGCGCAGGTTGTTCAGCACTTCCTGCGGCTCGCCATTGCCGAGCCAGTCGCGCTGGGTGCCGTAGATCAGGTCATTCATGCCGAAATAGCGGGTGCCATCGCCGCAGCGCGCCAGCAGCGCGGCCCAGAGCCCGTAGCGGTCGAAATAGATCTCGCGGTGAATGAAGCGCACCTTGCCGGTGTCGATATAGTCGGCCTTGAGCAGGGGAAAGACCTCTTCGTTGAAGCGCGCGCAATGGGGGCAGGTGTAGGAGCCGTATTCGATCACCGTGACCGGCGCGTCGGGGTCGCCCATCGCCATGTCGGGCGCCAGCGGCACCTCGGTGGCGCTGTCCTGCGCCAGCGCGGCGAAGCTGCCGGCAAGCACCAGCAGGGTGGCGAGTATCAGAGAAGCAAGTCTGTTCATCATCTTGGCCTTTTCGGTTTGTCCCTCAAGAAGTCCGGCGGGCGAGAATATTCGCCCCAAGTGTCTCCAACGCGGCCTTCAGAGCCTCATTCTCGACTCCCTGGACCACCTGCGCGGCGTGGGCCCGCTGCTCTGCCAGAGGCCGGCATGGCTGCTTTTTCGCCGGCGCCGGGGTGAAGTCCGCCTGCCCCTCGGCAAAGCCCGTCGGCGCGGTCTGGGTGATGCGGATGCGGGAAATGGCCGCGTAGCCATAGGCGGCATTGACCCGCTCGCGCAGCCGCTCCTTCTGCATCTCCAGGATCGGCGCCCGGGCGCCGGTGGTCAGCAGCGTCAGCGTCGCCCCCATGCCGCCGCGCCCATAGGAGACTTCGACCGGGCGGGCGATTGCGGCGATCTCCTGGCCGGCAATCTCGGCCCAGTGCGTCAGCAGCCGGGTCACGGCAAAGCCGCGCGACGCCCCGGCCTCGCGCACCCGGGATTCCACCAGCGTAGCCGCCCGGGCAAATCCCCGGCCGCCTTTTCGCGCATATTTGGGCTTCGTCTCTGGCATGTCTTTTCCTCGGCGCTATCTTACGGCACTGGCGCCCACATGCCAGCCCAAAGCGAGAGAGGATAACGAACTTGTCAGATTTGCCCCGGGCCGAAAGGCTGCTTGGCTGGTACGACCGCCACGCGCGCGATTTGCCGTGGCGGGTAGCGCCCGACTCCGGCGGGCGGGCGGACCCTTACCGTATCTGGCTCTCGGAGATCATGCTCCAGCAGACCGGGGTCGCCGTGGTGCGCGACTATTTCCACCGCTTCACCGAGCGCTGGCCGGATGTGCACGCGCTTGCCCGCGCCGACGAGGCCGACGTGCTGGCCCAATGGGCCGGGCTCGGCTATTACGCCCGCGCGCGCAATCTGGTCAAATGCGCGCGGGTGGTCTCGGGTGATCTTGGCGGCGTATTTCCCGGCGAATACAAGGCGTTGCTCAAGCTCCCCGGCATCGGCCCCTATACCGCGGCGGCGATTGCCGCCATTGCCTTCGGACAGCCGGAAACGGTGGTGGACGGCAATGTGGAGCGGGTCATGGCGCGCCTGTTCTGCGTCCGTGAGCCCCTGCCCGCCGCCAAGCCCGCCCTGCGCGCCCATGCGGCACGCCTGACCCCCCGCACGCGGCCCGGAGACTATGCGCAGGCGGTGATGGACCTGGGCGCCACCATCTGCACGCCGACCCGGCCCGATTGCCCCGCCTGCCCCTGGCGCAGCGGTTGCAGGGCCCATGCGCTGGGCTTACAGGAAAGCCTGCCCCGGCGCGCGCCCAGGGCCGCGAAGCCTGTCCGCCACGGGCGCGTCTGGATCGCCCGGCGCGCCGATGGCGCCTGGCTCATGGAGCGGCGCCCGGCCAAGGGGCTTCTGGGCGGGATGCTCGGCTGGCCCGGCGGCCCCTGGGGCGATGCGCCCGCCGACAGCCCGCCGCCGATCCGCGCCGAGTGGCGGGCGCTTGGCGAGCAGGTCCGTCACACCTTCACGCATTTTCACCTGATTCTGAGCGTGAGCATCGCCACCGTGCCGATGGACGCCACCCCCGATCACGGCTTTTTCATACCCGCGCCCGAGTTTCGCCCCACCGATCTGCCAAGCGTGATGCGAAAGGCGTACAAACTGGCCGCGACGGCCATTGATTCGGGACCTGCGCCGCTGTAGCGTTGCGCCCGAGAGGCGCGCTCATGCGAGGAAAGACCATGTCCGGCTCTGCAACTGTCAGCCTGAGAAACGCGCTCCCGTTCTGGATCTCCCTGTCGCTTGTGCCCCTGGTGATCCTGGCCGCGAGATATGGGGGCTGGGCGCTGCTCCTGCCGCCTGCCGGCGCCTGGTGGCTGGCGACCCTGCTTGACGCTATCCTGGGCCGCAATACCGAGAATGCCGACCCGCAAACGCCGGATGAAAAGCTGTTCTGGTACCGCTTCATCACCCTCATCTGGCTGCCGGTGCAGGTGGCGCTGATCTACGGCGCGCTTTACTTTGTCACCCATGGCAAGACACTGGAAACATGGGAGAAATTCGCTCTGATGTTCGGCGTCGGCGTGGTCTCCGGCTCGGTCGGGATCGTCTATGCCCACGAGCTCATGCACCAGTCCAACCGGCTCGAGCGCTGGCTTGCGGACCTGCTGCTGGCCACCGTCCTCTACAGCCACTTCCGCACCGAACACCTGCTGGTGCATCACCCCTGGGTCGGCACCAGCCGCGATGCGGTCACCGCGCGATACAACGAGGGCTTTCACCGCTATTTCGCCCGCGTCCTCCACGAAGTGCCGCGCTCGGCCTGGCAGGCGGAAAAGGCGATGCTGGCGCGCCGCTCCCTGCCGGTGACCAGCCCGCGAAACCCCTTCTGGCTCTACGGCCTGTTGCAAGCCATCGCCTTGCTCACCGCCTACCTGATCGGTGGCTGGGCCGGGGTGGGTTTCTTTGTTTTTCAGGCATTTGTCGCCATATGGCAGCTGGAGCTGACCAATTATGTCGAGCATTACGGGCTGACCCGAAAGTACCTGGGCGACGGCAGATATGAGCCCGTGAAGCCGCATCACAGCTGGAATTCCGACCACATGGCGACCAACTGGCAATTCATCAACCTGCAGCGCCACAGCGACCATCATTACAGGCCCGCGCGCCGCTTTCCGCTGCTGCAGACCTATGACGCCGACACCGCCCCGCTGCTGCCGCGCGGCTATCCGCTGATGACCATGGCGGCGATGGTGCCGCCGGTCTGGCGGCGGATCATGAACCCGCGCGTGCGGGCCTGGCGGCGCAAATACTACCCGGAGATAGAGGACTGGACGCCCTACAAGGAGGCAACCCTCCCACGGCCGCAAATCCGCTGAAGTTTAAACTTTTACCGGGGTGAAAAAGCGAATATTGTAACTTTTCCGGTCCGAAAAACGAAAAGTTGCAACAATGCCCCAGCCACTCGAATACCGCGTCACCGGGATGGACTGCCCCTCCTGCGCGGCCAAGATCGAAAAGGCGGTGAAGAAAGCGGGCGTGGAGGGGGCGGAGATTTCGACCGCCAGCCAGATCCTCCGGGTGCCCCTGCCGGCAGATGATTCGCGCAGGGGCGCGATGGAAGCGGCGATCGAAGCGCTCGGCTACGGGCTCGACGAGATCACCGGCGACCGGGTGGCCAGCCCGCCGGCGCATCTGGGCGCCGGATACCGCCGCGCCCTGTGGATCGTCATCGTGCTCAATGCCGGCTTTGGCGTGATCGAGATGGTCGCGGGCTTCCTTGCCGGCTCGCAGGGGCTGAAGGCCGATGCGCTGGACTTCCTCGGTGACGGGCTGATCACCTTTCTCGGCCTGCTGGCAATCGGCTGGAGCCTCGCCTGGCGGGCGCGCTCGGCGCTGGTGCAGGGGCTGTTTCTGGGCGCGATGGGGCTGGGCGTGCTGGCCGACACCCTGCTGAAGCTGGGCGCCGAACGCGAGGTGGAAGCCGGGACGATGGGCGCCGTCGCCGTCATCGCCCTGCTGATCAATGTCGCCTCCGCGCTGGTGCTGATCCCGCACCGGGCGGGCGATGCCAATGTGCGCGCGGTCTGGCTGTTCTCGCGCAACGATGCGCTGGGCAATGCGGCGGTGGTGCTGGCCGCACTGCTGGTAGGCTGGAGCGGCAGCAGCTGGCCCGACCTCGCCGTGGCGGTCATCATGGCCGGGCTGTTCCTGCAATCGAGCGGGGTAATCGTGCGCGATTCGCTGCGGGAGCTGCGCGGGCAGGGCTGACAGGCGCCCGCCCCCGGCGCTGTCAACGCAGCCAGGGCGGCAGCTTGCCCTTCATGTTGTGATTGTGGTGCTCGATCGCCTTTTCGATCCGGGCGTAATAGAAGAACCGCCCGTTCGACAGGACCACGCCCGAGGTGCAGAGCCGCTTGAGCTGCTCCATCGAGTGAGAGACCACGATGGCCCCGGCATTCTTCAGCCGCTCCATGAGGATCGCCTCGCTCCTCTTGCGAAAGGACGCATCCCCCACCGCCGTCACCTCGTCCACCAGATAGGTGTCGAACGGGATCGCCATGGACATGGAAAAGGCCAGCCGCGATTTCATCCCCGAGGAATAGGTGCGCACCGGCAGGTGAAAATGCGCGCCGAGCTGGGAAAAGGTCTTGGTGAAGTCCAGCATCTCCTCGGTATCCACCCCATAGATGCGGGCGCAGAACTTGACATTCTGCGCGCCGGTCAGGTCGCCGTGAAAACTGCCGGCAAAGCCGACCGGCCAGGAAATGCTGCCGTCGGAGATGACCTCGCCGCGATCGGGCTTCAGGGTGCCGGCGATCATCTTCAGCATGGTCGATTTGCCGGCCCCGTTACCGCCGATCAGGGCAATGCTCTCGCCGGTGGGAAAGGTGAAGTTGATGTCGCGGGCCACGACCTTGCGGGAAAAGCGGGTGCGGTAGGATTTGGACAGGTTGCGCAGCTCGATCATGTGCCTCCCCGCCTCAGCGTCGATCCCGTATCGAATAATAGACCAGCACCCCGATGAACCAGCCCAGCAGCAGGAATACCCCGGTGACCACCGACAGCAGGATGCGCTGCGGGTAGCGCGGGCTCTGGGGCAGGCTGGGGGCGGCAAAGATCGCCAGATAGCGACTCTGGCGCTGCGCCTCGGCCCGGGCCGTGTCCAGAGCCACCTGTGCGGCAAGGTATGCTTTCTGAGCATATTCCACCTCGACGCTGAGGCGCTCGAACTCGGCGACCAGGGTAGAATAATCCTCACCATCGCCCCCCGCATCGGAACCGCTCGAAAACTTTGCCCGCTCCTGCTCGATCAGCTCGCGAATGACCTTTATTCGGCGTTGTGCCTGGGCTATGCGGGGGTCGCTTTCGTTAGAATTCTTGCGCAGGAGGTTCAGGCTGATCTGGGCCTCGGCAAGCTGCGCCTCGAGCGAGCCCAGCAGGCCCATCTGGCTCTGCAGGTCGGCGATCGGGTCGATGATCCGCGTTTTCGAACGAAACCGAGTCAGGTTTTCGCGCGCCACCTTGAGCCGCTCCAGGGCGAGGTTCACGTCCTCGATCGCCGAGCGCGTCGCATCGGCCCGGGCGATATCGGACAATTCGTTGATCATCCTGGTGGATTCCTCGATGATCCCCACGGCAATATCCCGCGCGTCTTCCGGCCGGAAGGCGCGGACCTCCACTTCCAGAAGGCCGGCGCTGGAGGCATGGCCGACCTTGACCATGCGACGCCAGTAATCGGTCAGGTCCTCGATCGTGCCGGACGGATCATAGGCGAAGATCGGGTCGTATTCCGGGTGCGAGAAGATCTCGGCCAGGTCGAGCCGCTCGTTCATCCGCTCGACCATGGTCTGGCTCTGGATGAACTCGTAGAGGATATCGGTATCGGAGGAGCTCGATCCCGATATGCTGCTCAGGCTGCCAAGCAGGCTCGCCGGCGTGGTCAGATCCTCGGAGCGGACCGAAAAGCCGATGCGCGACGCATACTGGTCGCTGGCGATATTGAACAGGTAGTATATCGTTGCCGTCAGGGGCAGCAGCACGAAGATCACGAAGGTCAGAAGGATCCTGCGATGGCGCGGACGCAGCGATGCCCTGCTCGCATGTCTGGGCGCAGCAGGCTGGGCGGCATCTTTCGGTGCGTTCGGGGCGGGTGCTGTAGCGATGGGCTTTCTCCGGTATCTTCTGCGTTACTGGTATCCCTGCGCAATTGTGGGTTTTTGTGGCTCGCAATACAAGGCCCGATCTCCTAAACTGGCGCCGGGCCCGTATCCGACCCGCTCCGGCAGCGCCGCGCAAGATACCGAACGACAGGAAACGCTGGAATGGCACGCTCCATGCACAGGACGTACAAGACACGTTTCGCATCCGGCCGGGCGATCCTGGCCCTGCTGCTGCGGGAGATGGCATCGACCTACGGGCGGTCTCCGGGGGGCTATATCTGGGCGATTCTGGAGCCGGTGGCCGGGATCAGCGTCTTTTCCTTCGTTTTTGGCTTCCTTGTCTCCTCTCCCCCTCTGGGAGAGAGCTTCGGTCTGTTTTTCGCCACCGGCTTTCTGCCGCTGGCCATGTACCAGAATCTTGTGGTCAAGGTGGGCACCTCGCTCAAATATTCGCGGCCATTCCTGACCTACCCCAACGTCACCTACATGGATGCAATCATCAGCCGCATCATCCTTGCCGTCCTGACCCACCTGGTGATCTTTGCCATCATCATCGCCGGGATCGTCTATTTCGACGATCTCAGGCTTTTGCTCGATTATCCGCTCCTCGCCCGGGGCTTCCTCATGGCATCGGCGATGGGCATCGCGATAGGGCTGGTAAACACATTCCTGATGGGGATGTTTCCGATCTGGCAATTTGTCTGGGCAGTGATCAACCGGCCACTGTTCATCGTTTCCGGTGTGCTTTTCCTGGTCGATGACCTGCCTGAGGAAATGCGATATTACTTGCTCCTCAATCCCCTGACCCATGTCATCATGCGGATTCGCACCGGAATCTTCTCCACCTACGATGGCTCGTATATCTCGGAGCTCTACGTCTATCTCATCGCCTTTTCTCTCGCCGCCCTTGGTCTTGCCCTGCTCAATCGCTACCACAGCTACCTGCTGGACGAAGGCGGCTGAGCGCCGATGCCAACCCGCTCCGGTTGCGGCCCGTGGCGCAACGTGTTTTACCTCTCGGAAAAGAACAGCCCCGACAAATACGAACCGTGGCAGAGGAAGCGCTATCGTGAACCGGAATCGAAACAACCGCCTTCTGAGGATGATGCGGGCGCTGTTTCCCAAACCTCGGGAGCTGAGGATGCTGCGGGCAATCCGCGGCTCCGGCCTGTTTGACCCGGTCTATTACCTCGGAGCCTATCCGGCGATCCACCCGCTCTACAAGAGGATGCCGCTGCGCCACTATCTGCTGTTCGGAGAGGCGCTCGGCTACCGGCCGAACCCGGACTTCTGCCCCGAAGCCTACCTGAAATACAACCCGGATGTCGCCGAATCGGGTATCCCCCCGCTCTATCACTTCGCCATCAGCGGAAAGGACGAGGGAAGGCCATACAAGGAACTACCGGAAATCGTGGACATGCCGGTGACCGCCAGCCCCCCCCTGCACGCCAAACCGGACCGTCAGCGCGCCCCGTATGCTGTGGTCGCACATATCTACTATCCTGACCTCTGGCCCGAATTCGAGCGCCGCCTGGCCGGGCTGGAGATCGAGCATGACCTTTTTGTCACCCTCACCTATCGCGGCGAGGAGACCGAGGCCCTGGCCGAGACCATCCGCGCCCGCTTTCCCGATGCCACCGTGGTGCCGCTTCAGAACAGGGGGCGCGATATCCTGCCCTTCGTGACGCTACTCAATGCCGGGCTGCTCGACGGCTACCGGGCCGTGTGCAAGATCCACACCAAGAAATCCCCGCATCGCGAGGATGGCGACCATTGGCGCGACCACCTGATTTCCGGCATCCTGCCCGAGCGCGGCCTGCGGGAGCTTCTCGACCGCTTCGAAGCGATGCCGGACGCGGCCTTCTGGGTCGCCGACGGGCAGCATTATGCCGGCAGGAAGTGGTGGGGATCGAATTTCGAGCGCACCCGCCACCTGCTGCGGCGGGTGGAGATCGACATCGACCACGACTCCCTCGCCTTTCCCGCCGGCTCCATGTACTGGGTCAAACCGCTGATGCTCGGCCTGCTGCGCGCCATGCGGCTGCGGGAAGAGGATTTCGAGGTGGAGAACGGACAGGTAGACGGCACCGCCGCCCATGCGCTGGAGCGCTGCATGGGATTTCTGGCCGCGGCCTCCGGGCAGAGGGTTCTGCAAAGCACCGAGCTGGCCGAAGCCACGCCGCCCCCGGCCCTGCCCCGGCCCGCCTATGTGAGCGCCTTCTACCTGCCCCAGTTTCACCCGACCCCGGAAAACGATGCCTGGTGGGGCAAGGGCTTTACCGAATGGCGCTCGGTGACTTCGGCGCGGCCGCTATACGAGGGCCACGCCCAGCCGCTCCTGCCCGCCGATCTGGGCTTTTACGACCTGCGCCTGACCGAAGTCATGGGCGAGCAGGCGGAGCTGGCCCGCGGCGCCGGGATAGATGCGTTTTGCGTCTATCACTACTGGTTCGACGGCAGGCGCGTGCTGGAAGCCCCGCTCGACCGCCTGCTGGAGCGACCCGAGATCGACTTTCCCTTCTACCTGTGCTGGGCCAATGAAAGCTGGCGGCGCAACTGGGACGGCCTCTCCGGCGTGGTCCTGCTGGAGCAGACCTATGGCGAGGGCTTCGAGCGCGCGCTTGTCGAAAGCAGCCTGCCCTATATGCGCGACCCCCGCTACCAGCGCCCCGACGGCACCCGGCCCCGCTTCATGATCTACCGCCCCGAAGACATGCCCGACCCTGCCGCCAGCGTCGCCCGTATGCGCGATGCCTGGCGCGCGGCCGGAATCGGCGAGGTGGAGCTCGGCGCGGTGCGCTTTCACATCGAGGGCGAGAACCCGGTGGCCGACGATCTGTTCGACTTCTGGGTGGAGATGCCGCCGCACGGGCTGGTCACGCCCGGCGACTACCTGTTTGGCGGCCCGCAGGGCAATCGCCTCGGCCGCGAGGTCGCTCCCGGCTTCAGGGGGCTGGTCTATGACTACGCCCGGGTCATCGACAATGCCGTTTCGCCCGCCCACACCGCCAGCCTGCCCGCCAACACGATCTGCGGCGCCATGCCCGGCTGGGACAACACCGCCCGGCGCGGGCTCGAAGCGCATATGGCCCACGGTGCCCATCCGGGCAGATTCGACCTGTGGCTGCGCCGCATCGCCGAGCACCGGCTGGCTGGGTCGTATCGCGGCGAACTTTTCCTCAACGCCTGGAACGAATGGGCCGAAAAGGCTGTCCTCGAGCCCAGCGACAGATACGGCAGGCTCTGCCTGGAAGTGCTGGCATCCAGAACAAGCCGGCTGCCGAGGTGTGAGAAACCGAATATGGTCGATCCGCCACGGGAAATAATCGGGTAGTGATTTCACCCTTGGCATAAAGTGTATTGAACTAGTAGCAGGCAAACAGAAATGGCAAGAATTGTCCTTCATATCGGTACCCACAAGACAGCGACAACCAGCCTCCAGAATGTGTTCTGGCACAATGCGGAACTGCTGGCACAAAAGAGCCTCATCTATCCGCACCTGCCTTACAGTCGCTCCGATACCACGGGCCATCACGGGCTTGTCTTCTTCTGGGAGCACATGCCGCGCCCGTTTCAGCTAGAGGGAGGCAGCCGGACCGCCCTCGAGAAAATCGCCGCCGAATATGTGGACCGGGATGTAACGGTGTTTCTGAGCAGCGAGGAATTCTCCCGCATCCCGGCCCGGGAGGGGGCAGGGATAAGTGAAATCAGGGAGATCTTTGCCGATTATGAATCGATCGAGGTCATCTGCACCCTGCGCACCCAGTGGCAATACCTGCAGTCGATCTACCTGGAAATGTCCAAGAGCGCCCAACCCGGACGCCCGCCACATTTTGTCGATCCGGTGATCAAGAGCGGAAAGCTCGGCGGCCTGATGGTGGATTACAACCTCCTGCTGACCCATCTCCAACAGAGCTTCGAACCGGAGGAAATCACCTTCTTCGACTTTGACACCTGCAGGCAATCCGAGAGTGGCATCATTGGCTGCTTCCTTGAGCATCTGGGGCTCGACCTTAAGCCTGACGACCTGACCGGCCCGTCGGTCTCCAACGTCTCGCCCATGGCGCTTGCCGGCTGGGTCGGCAACATCCTCTGCGCGCCCAAGGCAAGCACGGCCGAACTGGTTGACCTGGCCGAGATCGCCCTTGAGCGGGAATTCGGTGAGGATATCAGAACCTGCCTGTTCACCAAAGACGAATTTTCCCGCCTCGCCGAACATTTCAACGAAAGAAATGCCGAACTGGCCGCCCGGCGCGCTCCGTTTCAGCCGGGATTTTCCGTCACCCCGGCAGATCCCCGAAGCATAACCCATTTCCGCAACGATGTCGGCGGCAATTTCTGGATCCGCATGAGCCGGGTGCTGGCAGCGGAAATGATCTGAAGGCATGGCAAGCGTTTCCTCCCGCCACCGGGTCACGATACTCCTTGCCACCTGTAACGGCGAGAAATATCTGCGCGCGCAGCTCGATTCGCTTGCCGCCCAGACCCTGCAACCGGCACGGATATTGATAAGCGATGACGGCTCGCGCGACGACACCCGGGCGATCATCCGCGCCTTTGCCGCCGAAAACCCGGCGCTGCGGCTCAGCCTGCTCGATGGTCCCGGGCAGGGCGCGGCGATGAATTTCCGCTTCCTGCTGATGCAGGCGCCGCAAGAGGCCGGCTTCGTCGCCCTGTGCGATCAGGATGATGTCTGGCTGCCGGACAAGCTTGCGCGCGCCGTGCGGATGCTGGCCGGGTCCGAGGGGCCGGCGCTCTATTGCGCGCGCAGCTGGGAATGGGACGAGAAGCGCGACCGCCGCCGCCTGTCACGACCGGCCCCGCCCCGGCCCGGCTTTCGCCACGCGCTGGTGCAGAATATCGCCGGCGGCAACACCATGCTGCTCAACCGCGCCGCTCTGGCGCTGATGCGGGAAGCCGGCCGGGAAGTCCGCGAACTGGTGGTGCATGACTGGTGGATCTACCAGGTGCTGAGCGGCGCCGGTGCCCGGATCGTCCATGACGACCGGCCCGAGCTTCTGTATCGCCAGCATGGTGGCAATCTGATCGGGGCCAACCGGGGCGTGCCGGCCAAGCTGCGGCGCCTGGGCTTCATGCTGGCGGGGGGGTATCGCGAATGGGCCCGCATCAATATCGAAAACCTGAACGCCGCCCGCCACCTGCTGACCCCGGAGGCCCGAGAAATACTCGACCATTTTGCCAAGGACCGCGACGGCAGCCTGCCCGAGCGCCTGGCCATGCTCCGCAGAACCGGGCTGCACCGGCATGGGCATCTGGCACAAGCCGCGCTTTACCTTGCTGCTTTTCTTCGCCGGCTTTAGGCTTGGTTGGCCGCTGGCGGCCGGGGACGATTTTTCGCGGAAAAATCGGGGCGAGGGGGCGCTGCCCCCTCGTGCTCCCCCGGGATATTTGTGAACAGAAGAAGGGGAGGTCGTTTCATCCGTTCAGCCCGACACGTTCGAAGGCCGCGCGCATCAGCTTCAGGCCATGTTCGAACTGGTAATTCTCCCGGATCAGCCTGCGGGCGTTATCCGATATCCGGTGCCAGAGCGCGTCATCGGTATTCAGGCTGTGCACCGCTTCCCGCCATTCCTGAGCGCCTGAGGCGATCAGGCAGTCTTCGCCGTGGCGGCAGCCGATACCTTCGGCCGCGATCGGGCTCAGGATGCAGGGTACCCCGTGGGCAAGGGCTGCAAGCACTTTGCCCTTGATCCCGGCGCCGTGCAGCAGGGGAGCGATGAAGATCCGGTGGCGGTCATAGGCATCGGCGACGTTTTCGACATAGCCCACGGTGCGCAGGGAGGGGCCTTGCAGGTGTTCGAACCGGTCTCCCATCCCGGCGCCATAGACATGCAGGACCTGGTCCGGGTCATCCGCCTCGATCAGCGGCAGCACCTGGCGGACGAACCACAGCACCGCTTCGGGGTTTGGCGCGTGGTCGAAGCTGCCGAGGAACGAGAGGCCGTGGCGCTCCTCGAATCCGGGCACCGCTTCGGGTATTTCGACCACCCAGGGACATTTCGCGATCGGCACGGCTTCGCCCAGCTCCTGACGGAGCAGGGCGTGCTCGGTTTCGCTGTAGGAAAGCACGAGGTCCACGGCGCCCATCACATCGAGCTCGCGAGCGCGGATTTCCAGAGCCCTCTGCCGGCTTTGCTCATCACCCAGGAGGGCCGCGGCCCGCTGTTCGCGCAGGAAGTGCAGATCGGCATTGTTGAACAGCACCGGCACGTCCGGGGCCGCTTCGCGCAGGGTGGCGAGCACCTCTTCGGCCACATGGTAGCGGGTGATGTAGAAGGCATCGAAGCTCCTGGCGTGCTGCCTCAGGCAGGCATCCAGCGACAGGTGGAAGGGCGCGCGGGCAACCTCGATCCCGGCCCGTTCGAGATCTTCGGTATAGGCGCCCATATGGGCCAGGTCGCGGGGGGCGAAGGTGACCTTGTAGCCCAGCGCCTGCACCAGGCGCATTTCCTGCATGGCGGCGTAGCTGCCCGCATCGCGGTCCGGGCGTGGCGTGGTCTGGTCGATGAACAGGATGCGCCCCCTTGTGCCGCGATCGGGGGTGGTTTCGTCAATATCGGCAAGCCGGTCGCTCCAACCCGCCGCAAAGGCGGCGCGCCGCTCGGGATCGGCGCGCAGGGTGTCGGGGGCGGGCAGGGGCGCGGCGGGCCTGTCTTCGTCCGGTTCGCGACGATAGAGGACGGCCGAGGGGATATACCAGGCGTCCAGCCCTTCGGCGCGCAGGCGAAGGGCCAGGTCCATTTCCTCGAAGCCCTGCAGATGCGCCGCCTCGCCGAGCCCGCCGACGCGCTGCCAATGGGCGCGGGTCGTCATCAGGGCTTCGCGGCCGATGAAGTCGCAACGGCGGGCATGGCAATAGCGGGGGTCCCATGGGTTCTGGTTCTGGCCGAAGCGCAGCGCGGTGCCGTCGCGCCGCAGCAGGCCGCCGCCGTCAAACAGCCGCCCGTCTGGTGGGGCCGAGGCATATCC
>JALWTH010000172.1 GCA_027082975.1 Paracoccaceae bacterium
GGTCGGAGGGGGGCAGGGCGTGGCGGGCCTTGAGGCGGCCCACTTCCTGGGTGTGCTTGAAGCGCTCGGCAAGCGTATAGACGAGGATCGCGTCGAGCCGGTCGATACTGTCGCGGTGGCCGGCCAGAAGGGTGGCGGCGCGGGTAGTGTCGTCGCTCATGGCAGATCCTCCGGTCCGGGGTGGCGGTAGATGTGGCAGCGGCCGAACCGGGCGTGTTCGAAGTCGCGTTCGTGCCAGGCGCCGAGCTTTTCGGCCAGCGCGATGGAGCGGGTATTGCCGGGCACGATCAGGCTGATGGCGGTTTTCCAGCCGCGTGCCTCATAGGCCCAGCGGCGCGCCGCCTCTGCGGCCTCGAAGGCATATCCCTTGCCCTCGAAGCCGTTCATCATGGTCCAGCCGATTTCGGGCTCGGGCCAGCCTTCGGGGAACCACGGCCCCACATGGCCCACATGGCGCCCGCTGGCCTTTTCCTGCACGCTGAAGAAACCATAGCCGCGAAAGGCCCAGTGGCCGATTACCGAAGCCATCCAGCGCCAGACCTGCTCGCGGGACATCCTGCCGCCGACGAAGGCGGCGCGGTCGGTGGCGAAGAATTCGGCTTCAGGTTCGAAATCTTCAAGCGAGAAGGCGCCAAGGCGCAGCCTTTCGGTCTCCAATGTCGGAATTGTGAAAGTGGTGGCGCTCATGTGCGGGCCTCCGGCTGAGGCCGGGCGGGCGCAGGTGAGTATTTGTGGAAAGATGAAAGGGTCATTTCTTCTTCCCGAAGCCCGAGAGATTGCCCGGCAGCGGCATCCCGCCGCCCCCCATTCCGCCCATGCCGCCGAGCCCGCCGGGCAGCTTGCCGCCCAGCTGCCTGGCGGCGGCTTCCAGCGCGGCGGGGTCGTTCATGTCGGGCGTGCCGCCGCCCTTGCCGAACATGCCGCCGAGCGCCTGCCTGAGCATCTTTCCTTTGCCCATCTTGCCCATCTTTTTCATCATGTCGGCCATTTGCCGCTGCATTTTCAGGAGCTTGTTGAGGTCCGAGACTTCCTGCCCGGCGCCGCGGGCGATGCGCTTCTTGCGGGAGGCCTGGAGGATCTGGGGATGCAGGCGCTCCTTCCTGGTCATCGACTGGATCAGGGCGATCTGGCGCTTGATCATCCTGTCGTCGATCCCGGCGGCGGCCATCTGCTTGCTCATCTTGCCCATGCCGGGCATCATCGACAGGATCCCCTCCATGCCGCCCATCTTCTGCATCTGTTCGAGCTGCATTTTGAGGTCGTTCATGTTGAAGCGGCCCTTCATCATCCGCCGGGCCATGCGCTCGGCCTGTTCGGCTTCGATGGTCTCCTGGGCCTTTTCCACAAGGCTGACGATATCGCCCATGCCGAGGATCCGCCCGGCGATGCGCTCGGGCTCGAAGGTTTCGAGCTGGTCGAGCTTCTCGCCCACACCGACGAACTTGATCGGCTTGCCGGTGACCGCGCGCATGGACAGCGCCGCGCCGCCGCGCCCGTCGCCGTCCATCCGGGTGAGCACCACGCCGGTGATCCCCACCTTGGCGTCGAATTCCTCGGCCACCTCCACGGCGACCTGGCCGGTGAGGCCATCGACGACCAGCAGGGTTTCGCGCGGGCTGGTCACCTGCGAGACCTGCTCGACCTCGTCCATCAGCACCTGGTCGATATGGAGCCGCCCGGCCGTGTCGAGGATATAGACGTCATAGCCGCCCATGGTCGCCTGCTGTTTCGCGCGCCGGGCGATGTCCACGGGCTTCTGCCCCGGCACGATCGGCAGGGTATCGACCCCGATCTGGCGGCCCAGCACCGCAAGCTGGTCCATGGCGGCGGGGCGGTAGATGTCGAGGCTGGCCATCAGCACCCGCTTGCCGTCGCGCTCCTTGAGGCGGCGGGCGAGCTTGGCGGTGGTGGTGGTTTTGCCGCCGCCCTGCAGGCCGACCATCAGGATCGGCGCCGGCGGGTTGTCCACCTTGAGCGCACCGGGTTCGCCCTCGCCGGTGAGCATCTCCACCAGCGCGTCGTGCACGATCTTGACCACCTGCTGGCCCGGCGTGACCGATTTGGTCACCGCCTGCCCGGTCGCCTTCTCCTGCACCTGGCGCACGAAATCGCGCGCCACCGGCAGCGAGACGTCGGCCTCAAGCAGCGCCACGCGCACCTCGCGCAGAGCGGTCCTGACGTCTTCTTCAGAGAGCGCACCCTGGCGGGTCAGACGGTCAAGCACGCCGGACAGGCGGTCTGAAAGGCTCTCGAACATCTCTCTCTCCTTCGCGCGCGCCCTCGCGGGGCTCAACCGGATAACGCCAAACGCCCCCGCGGGCGAAACCTCGCTGACGGGGGGCGATCCCGGCCATGCACCGGGACCGGAGGGCAGGGCCTTCCGGGTATCACGGCGCGTTTAGGCCGCCGCGCGCGGGGAGTCAAGCCTCCGCTCCCCTTCCTCTTGCCATAAATATCCCCGCCGGAGGCACGATTTTTCGCAGAAAAATCGCATTGCCTCACCGGCGCGGCAGGGATCATGCCCCGAGCCGTGCCAGCAGCCCCTCCACCATGGGCCGATAGCCGGCGCCGAAGAGCCGCAGATGCACCAGCGCCGGCCAGAGTTGATAGGCGGCGCGGCGCGCCTGCCAGCCCGGCTCAAGCGCACCATAGGCCTGCCAGAAGGCCTCCGGCGGGCTGCCGAACAGGGTCAGCATCGCCAGATCGACCTCGCCGTGACCGTAGTAGCAGGCCGGGTCGATCATAAAGGCCCGGCCGCCGGGGGCGAACAGCACGTTGCCCTGCCACAGATCGCCATGCAGCAGGGCGGGAGCGGGGCGCGCGGGGAGGATGTCGCTCAGGCGGGCCGCGAGCGCTTCAAGGCGCGCGCGCAGGTCCGCGGGCAGGGCTTCGGGGGCGGCGAGCAGGCGGCGGCGCACCCAGAAGCCGGGCCAGTCCGCCGCCGGGCCATTGTCGATCGCCACGCGGCCAAAGGCATAGCCCTCCTCCCAGCCATAGCCTGCCCCGTGGCGCGCGTGCAGGCGCGCAAGCGCGGCGCCGAGATCGGCCCAGGCCTCCGGGCGCGCGGGGGCCTCCTCCAGCGCTTCCAGCAGCATCACCTGCCCGCTCACGGCCAGCACTTCCGGCACCGGCGCGCCGGCCCGGCCCAGTGCTTCGAGCATCCGCGCCTCGCGCGCGACCAGCTCCCCGGCCTTGGCCACCACCGCGCGCCCGTCGGCAAGCTCCACCCGCACCACCTGCGAGAGATCGCCCCCGTGCAGCGGCGTGACGCGTGCGGCCTTTGCGCCGATTTCGGCCAGTGCCGCGCCCAGCGCTTCGCCCAGCGCTTCGCCCAGCCCTTCGCTCAGCCCTTCCATGTCAGCCGCGCATCCCCCGCCCGCAGCGCGCCCTTCGCCCGGTCAAAGCGCAGATAGGCCAGCGCCTTGCCCCCGGCCTGCGTATGAAGTGTGCCCGCAGCGCGCCCGTCTTCGGTGGTGACCGGCGTGCCCACGGGGGCCGCGCCCTCGATCTCCACCCGCACCAGCCCCTTCCTGAGCGCGGTCTTGTGCTTCATGCGCGCGGTCACTTCCTGACCCACATAGCAGCCCTTGCGGAAATCGACCCCGTTGAGCCGCTCGAAGCCCATTTCGAGAATGTAGCTCTCCGGCCCAAGCTCGATGCCGCTTTCGGGCACCACATGGGTGACGCGCAGCGCGTCCCAGTCGCTGCCGTCATCGCCCCCCCGCGCCCCGTAAAGCCGCCAGCCGAGCGCCGCCACGCGCGGATCGCCCAGCGCGCCCTCTGGCGCCGGCCCGGTGCCGCGCATCACCTGCAGGCCGCTCTCGCCGATCTCCACATCCGCGCGCAGCCTGTACATCGCGAGCCGCTGCGCAAGCGCGTCCGCGAGCCCCTCGGCCACGTCGATCAGGATCGCCCCCTGCCGCTCCACCAGAAAGAAATCCGCCAGATACTTGCCCTGCGGCGTGAGCATCGCCGCATAGAGAATCCCGGCCTCGCCCAGGCGCTTCACGTCATTGGTCACCAGACCTTGCAGAAATTTCACCCTGTCCTCGCCGCCGATCTGCAATATCCTGCGCGCCATGGCTTCCTCCCTCTGCCGAGCCTCTCTAATATAGGCGCGAGCCCCGGGCGGAAAAGGACCAATGCGCGCACCCCTCTCGATCATCCTGCCCACGCTCGACGCGGCCCCCGCGCTGCCCGGCGCATTCGCCGCGCTGATGGAGGGGCTCGCGGCCGGGCTGATCCGCGAAGTGATCGTCTCCGATGGCGGCTCGCGCGACGAAACCGCCGAGATCGCCCGCGCCGCCGGAGCGAGGCTCCTCACCGGCGCGCCGGGGCGCGGCGGCCAGCTCAGGCGCGGGGCCGAGGCGGCGGGCGGCGACTGGCTGCTGTTCCTCCACGCCGACAGCTGGCCCGCGCCGGGCTGGGCCGCGGTGGTCGCCACCCACATGCAGCGCGCGCCGGAGCGGGCCGCCACCTTCCGCCTAAGCTTTCGCGCCAGGGGCGCAGGGGCGCGGCTCACCGCCGGCTGGGCCAACCTGCGCACGCGCCTGTTTCACCTGCCCTATGGCGACCAGGGCCTGCTGATCCCGCGCGCCCTTTATGCGCGCACCGGCGGCTTTGCCGATATCCCGCTGATGGAAGACGTGGCCATGGCCCGCGCGCTGAGACGCCGCCTGTGCCTGCTCGATCACCTGATTACCACCGATGCCAGCCGCTACCTCGCCCGGGGCTGGCTGCGGCGCGGGGCGCGAAACTGGCTCACGCTGGCCCGCTACCTCGCCGGCACCGATCCGGCAAAACTCGCGCGCCACTACCAGCGCAAGTAAGCCCCTTTCACCTTTCCCCAAATACTCCCGCCGGAGGCACGATTTTTCGTACGAAAAATCGCTCCTGCCGCGCCCTTGCGCCTATCCGGGCGCTTCCTGGAACTGCAGCCGGTAGAGGTCCGCATAAAGCCCGCCGCGGGCAAGAAGCTCGTCATGGCTGCCCTGATCGACCACCCGGCCCTTGTCCATCACCACGATCCTGTGGGCGCTTCGGATCGTTGCCAGGCGGTGGGCGATGACCAGGGTGGTGCGGCCCTCGCTCAGGCGGTCGAGCGCCGCCTGCACCAGCTTTTCCGACTGCGCGTCGAGCGCCGAGGTGGCTTCGTCGAGCAGCAGGATCGGCGCATCGCGCAGGATCGCCCGGGCGATCGCCACGCGCTGGCGCTGGCCGCCCGAGAGGTTCGAGCCGCGCGGGCCGGCGGGGGCGTCGAGCCCGGCACTGTCGCGGGCGAGGAAATCGCGCACATGCGCCGCTTTCAGCGCCTCGGCAAGGCGCTCGGGCGGCGCTTCGGCGCCCATCAGCACATTGTCGCGCAGGCTTTCGTCGAACAGCAGCGCCTCCTGGCTGACCACCGAGAACAGGGCGCGCAGCGCGCCAAGCTCCATCGCCGTGACCGGCACGCCGCCGATCTCGATCCTGCCGCCCTGGGCATCCGCCAGGCGGGTGAGCAGGCGAAAGACCGTGCTCTTGCCCGCCCCCGAAGGCCCCACCAGCGCCGTGGTCTCGCCGGCGCGCGCGCGCAGGTTGAGCCCGTCGAGCACCGGGCTGTCGCCATAGGAAAAGCGCACGTCCTCGAGCACCACATCGGCCCGCCCCACCGGCGCGGGGGGCGGCAGCGGGCGGGCCGGCGACAGGATCGTCGGCCTTTCGTCGAAGATCGCGCGCAGCCGCTCGAGGCTCGCCAGCGCCGCCGCCCAGGCGCCGGAGACATTGCCGATCCGCCTGAGCGGCTCGAAGATCAGCGCCATGGCGGTAAAGAAGCTCATGAATTCGCCCACGGTCTTTTCGCCGTCGATGATCTGCAGGCCGCCATAGATCAGCACGCCGAAAAAGCCGAGCGCGGCGATGATGTCGATCATGGCGAGGATGCCGGCCTGCAGATCAT
>JALWTH010000173.1 GCA_027082975.1 Paracoccaceae bacterium
AGGGGACCTACTACGTGGCGGACATCAAGCGAATCATCCGCTTCAATAACCTCATCGGTTACGATAAGCTGCGCCTGGCCGCCGGGTGATCGCCAATCCGTGATCGTCCCCACGGCTGTCTGCGCTTTTCCTGTTTGGCATCAAGGCCTCAATAATGCTATAGTATGCCCATCAGTTATTTTTTCCGGCCCGTCATCGGGGTAAACGTGATTTTTGAACAAGGACAAGGACTATGGCAACAAGTGATTCGGTCAGCAAGCAGACATTGTATATCGCCATTGTGGTGAGCCTGGTGGTGGGGGCCTTGGGCGGGATCGTGTTCAGTTCGGTGCAATCGACCAATTATCCCCAACAGGCGGCGCGGCCGGCACCGCCGGCGGGCATGGGCCAGGCCGGGCAGACGATCGACCCCCAGCAGGCGAGCCAAATCCTGGCCCTTGAGCGTCAGGTGGCCGCCAATCCCGGAGACGTCCAGGCCTGGGTGAAGCTCGGCAATATCTATTTTGACGCCAACCGGCACGCCAAGGCGATCAGCGCCTATAACAAGGCCCTGGAGCTCGAGCCCGGCAACGCCCATGTGCTGACCGATCTCGGGGTCATGTACCGCCGCAACGGCCAGCCGGCCAAGGCGGTGGCCACCTTTGACCGCGCCATCGCCGCCGCTCCCCAGCTCGAACAGGCCTATTTCAACAAGGGGATCGTGTTGATGTACGACCTGCACGATGTGGACGGCGCCATTGACGCCTGGCAGGCCCTGCTCAAGATCAATCCCAACGCCGTGGCCTCCAACGGCACCCCCATCACCCAGATCATCGACGAGGCCCGCAAGAGCCAGGCGGCGGGCGGCCAATAACCGTTATGCCGCGTACCGGGCTGCTGATCGTCTACACCGGTGATGGCCGCGGCAAGACCACTGCCGCCCTGGGCCAGGCGGTGCGGGCGGTGGGGCAGGGGCTGGCCGTCTCCTTTATCCAGTTCATCAAGGGGGCGTGGCCCACAGGCGAGGCCGCGGCCTGCCGCCGGTTTGCCGATCGTCTCGAATGGCATGCCATGGGCAGTGGTTTTACCTGGGCCTCCGCCCCGGCCGAGGCCCGCTCGGCCACCAGCCCCGGAAGCACGACCAGAAATGTGAGCAAAAGGCGCATGGCCCCCCCCGACCCGCTGCTACAAGGCGCCCCCAGCATGACAGGCCCCGCCGCCTCCGCCCAGCCCCTGTCACGGGAGTTTGAAGCCCTGTGCGCGCCGCCGGGGCTCTCCTTGTGCATTGCCTTTCGCCCCGCGCCGCCTTATCTGCCCCCCATGCGCGAAGAACTCCATATCGTCGGCGGCGGGCTCGCGGGCTCGGAAGCCGCCTGGCAGGCGGCGCGGGCGGGCGTCAATGTGGTGCTGCACGAGATGCGCCCCGAGGTCGAAACCTTTGCCCACCGGACCGGCGACCTGGCCGAGATGGTCTGCTCCAATTCGTTTCGCTCCGATGACAGCGCGCACAACGCGGTGGGGCTCCTGCACTGGGAGATGCGCAAGGCCGATTCGCTGATCATGGCCATGGCCGATCGCCACCGCCTGCCCGCGGGCGGCGCGCTGGCGGTGGACCGCGCGGCCTTTTCGCGCGCGGTGACCGAGCGGCTCATGGGGCTCGATAACCTGCGCATCGCACGCGGCGAGATCACCGAACTCCCCGAAAACGGCCACTGGATCATCGCCACCGGCCCGCTCACCTCAAGCGCGCTCGGCGCGGCGATCCAGGCCGAGACCGGCGCCGACCGGCTGGCCTTTTTCGACGCCATCGCCCCGATCGTGTATGCCGACAGCATCGACATGCGCGTGGTCTGGGCGCAATCGCGCTATGACAAGGGCGAGAGCGAAGCCGAGCGCAAGGCCTATCTCAACTGCCCGCTGAACCGCAACCAGTACGAGGCCTTCATCGACGCCCTGCTGGCGGCCGAAAAGACCGAGTTTCACGAAGGCGAGGACGCGCCCTATTTCGACGGCTGCCTGCCGATCGAGGTCATGGCCGAGCGCGGGCGCGACACCCTGCGCCACGGGCCGATGAAGCCGGTCGGGCTGACCAATGCGCACCGGCCCGGCGAAAAGCCCTACGCGGTGGTGCAGCTGCGCCGCGACAATGCGCTCGGCACGCTCTACAACATGGTCGGCTTCCAGACCAAGATGAAGCACGGCGCGCAAGTGTCTGTTTTCCGTATGATTCCGGGGCTCGAGAACGCCCGCTTCGCCCGCCTTGGCGGCATCCACCGCAATACGTTCATCCATTCCCCGACCCTGCTCGACAGCCAGATGCGTCTGCGCTCGCGGCCCCATATCCGCTTTGCCGGCCAGATCACCGGGGTCGAGGGCTATGTGGAAAGCGCGGCGATGGGGCTGATCGCGGGCCGTTTCGCGGCGGCCGAGATGCAGGGCGCGCCCCTTGCTGATGTGCCGCAAGACAGCGCCATGGGCGCGCTGATCCACCACATTACCGGCGGCGCCGAGGCCAGGAGCTTTCAGCCGATGAACGTGAATTTCGGCCTGTTTCGCCCGGTGGAAGGGCTCAGGGGCGGCCGGCGCGGGCGCAAGGACCGCTACCGGGCCTATACGGAGCGCGCCAAGACCGCCTGGCTGGGCTGGCTCAGCGGGCGGGGCTGAGCCGCAGCCGGGGCCGGTGCGCGACGCCACGCCACGCAGCCGGGGCGATAGCGTCATGCTTCTGCAAACACCCGCTCAAAGATCGTGTCCACATGTTTGGTGTGGTAGGAGAGGTCGAACAGCGCCTCGATCTCATCCGGGCCGAGCGCCGCCGTGACCTCCGGATCGCCCAGCAGTTCGGCGCGGAAATCCTTGCCCTCTTCCCACACCTTCATCGCGTTGCGCTGCACCAGCCGGTAGGCGTCCTCGCGGCTCACGCCCTTTTGCGTCAGCGCCAGCAGCACCCGCTGGCTGTGGATCAGGCCGCGGAACTTGTGCAGGTTGGCCAGCATGTTGTCCGGGTAGATCACCAGATTTTCGATGAGCCCGGTGAGGCGCGCCAGCGCGAAATCCAGCGTCACCGTGGTATCGGGGCCGATATTGCGCTCGACGGAGCTGTGCGAGATGTCGCGCTCGTGCCAGAGCGGCACGTTCTCGAGCGCCGGCACCACGCTCATGCGGATGAGGCGCGCAAGGCCCGTGAGGTTTTCGCTCAGCACCGGGTTGCGCTTGTGCGGCATGGCGCTCGAGCCCTTCTGCCCTTTCGAGAAGAACTCCTCGGCCTCCAGCACCTCGGTGCGCTGCATGTGGCGGATCTCGACGGCGATGTTCTCGATACTGGCGCCGATCACGGCGAGCGTGGCAAAGAACATGGCGTGGCGGTCGCGCGGGATCACCTGGGTCGAGATCGGCTCGGGGCTGAGGCCCATTTTCTCGCAGACATGGGCCTCCACCGCCGGGTCGATATTGGCGAATGTCCCCACCGCGCCGGAAATGGCGCCGGTCGCGACCTCCGCGCGCGCGGCGCGCAGACGCGCCAGGTTCCGGTCCATCTCGGCGTAAAAGCGCGCGAAGGTGAGGCCCATCGTGGTGGGCTCGGCGTGGATTCCGTGGCTGCGGCCGATGCGGATCGTGTCCTTGTGCTCATAGGCGCGCTTTTTCAGCGCCGCGAGCAGGGCTTGCATGTCGGCGATCAGCAGGTCGGCGGCGCGGGTGAGCTGCACGTTATAGGTGGTGTCGAGCACGTCCGAGCTGGTCATCCCCTGATGCACGAAACGCGCGGCTTCGGGCCCGATGATCTCGGCCAGATGGGTGAGAAAGGCGATCACGTCATGCCTGGTCACCGCCTCGATCTCGTCGATGCGCGCGACGTCGAAAGTCGCGTCCCTGGCCTTCCACACCGCTTCGGCGTTTTCGCGCGGGATCACCCCGAGCGCCGCCTGGGCATCGCAGGCATGGGCCTCGATCTCGAACCAGATGCGAAACTTGCTCTCGGGCGACCAGATGGCGACCATTTCGGGGCGGGAATAGCGGGGGATCATGGCGGGCCTTTTCGTTTGCGGCAGGAACGCGCTCCTCTTAGACTTGCGGGGGCCGGCAAACAAGAGAGGCGCAGGCGCAGATGACAAAAGACCGCAACGGCCCGCGCGGGCTCGAGGATTTCGCCGGGCGCTGGCGCTTTCGCCGCCGGATCGAGGGGCTGAGCGCGCAGCCGGGGCGGCTGTTTGACGGCATCGCCCGGTTTGCGCCGGTGCCGGGGGGGCTTTCTTACGAGGAATCGGGCGAAGCCTGGCCCGACCGGCGCGCCACCCGCCTGATCTGGCGCGCCGTCGCAGGCGGCGTGGACCTGCGCTTTGCCGACGGCAGCGACTTTCACCACCTCGACCTCGCGCAGCCCATCGCCACCGCCTGGCACGAATCCGACGGGCGGCGCCACGAGCTGAGCTACAATTTCACCCGCTGGCCCGAATGGCGGGCGATCTGGCGTGTGCGCGACGCGGCGTCCGACACCACCATGATCACCGATTACCGCCGCTGAGGGCTTGCGCGGGTCTGGCCGGTCGGGCAAAAGACGGTAACGCAAAATTAACCCGCAATATCAACCCGGAGGTGCAAGAATGGCGACGATGGCAAGGAAACAGGTGCTGGCCGAGGCATTCGGTGCAGGTAACGCGCGGCTCGGCCAGGCGTTGCTGGTCGCAGGCGGCATCGCGACGCTGGCGCTGGCGGCCAAGATTCGCGTGCCCATGTGGCCGGTGCCGATGACGCTGCAAACGCTCGCCGTGCTGCTGATCGGCACCACCTACGGCGCGCGCCTCGCCCTCGTCACGCTGCTGGGCTATGTGGCGCTGGGCGCGGCCGGGCTGGCGGTCTTTGCCGGCGACAGCGCCGGGCTTGCCTACATGGCCGGGCCGACCGGGGGCTACCTCGTGGGCTTCGTCGCCGCTGCCGGGCTGATGGGGCTGATGGCGCGCCGCGGGCTCGACCGCAGGCGCGCGGGCATGGCGGCGATGATGCTGGCGGGCTCGGCGACGATCTACGCCCTGGGCCTCGGCTGGATGGCGGTGCTGTTCGGGGCCGACAGGGGGCTGGCCTGGGTCCTGCAATACGGGATGCTCAATTTCCTCGCCGGCGATCTGGTGAAGCTCGCCATTGCCGCGCTCGTGGTCCCCGGCCTGTGGAAATTCCTGCATCGCTGACCGGACTTCTCCGCAAAGCCTGAACCGGGCCGCCTCCTTTCATCTTTCGCCAAATACTCCCGCCGGAGGCACGATTTTTCGCAGAAAAATCGAAGTCGCGCGGGAGGCCAGCCCCCCGCGCTCCCGGAATACTCCCGAACGGGTCTGTTCCGCTCGAGTCGCCCTGAGCCTCTGAGCCCGGGCCCGTGCCTTCATATGGCCCGGAAAACCGCGCCCTGTTCCGCAGGAGAATTTCCGGGCGGAAAGTCCGCGATATTCTGCGCCTTTTCGCCCTCGACATCACCCCGTCCGCTCAGCGCGCCAGCCCCGGCTCAGGCGCCGGCCAGGCGGCCAGGATATCGCGCGCCATCTGCCGCCAGCCGGCCCAGCGCCAGTTCCCGCCGGGCGCGCCCCGCATATAGGCCTGCAAGGCAAAGCCGGTCTCGCCGATCAGCGACTTCGCCGCCACCTCGTCGGGCCAGATCACCATCCGCCCATAGGTCTCGCGCACCGGCAAACCCATCTCCGGCAGTGCCTTGGCGACCAGTTCGGTGCAAAACAGCGCCCGATCCGTGGCCAGGTCGAAATGCACGTCGAAGGGCTTTCCGAGCTGCTCGAACAGATACACCACCGCTTCCGCCTTGCGCGCCGGGCTGAGCGCGCGCGGGCGCAGCAGGGCCGAGGCGTCGCTGTCCATCACCTGGCGCGGCGTTGCCAGCCGCACCCCCGCCTCGATCGCCTCCACCGCCACGCCCCCCGCCCGGATCGCCGCCTGAAAGGGG
>JALWTH010000174.1 GCA_027082975.1 Paracoccaceae bacterium
GCGCTGCCCCCCGGCTATAGTGCGGTCCGGGGGGCAGCGCCCCCCGGTTATAGTGCGGTCCGGGGCTGGCCCCGCGCCCCGATTTTTCTGCGAAAAATCGCGCCCGGCCGCCCCCTATTCCTTCAGCGCGAGGGCGGGGGAGATCACGTCGAGCCCCAGCGCCTTGCCCACCGCGTAATAGGTGAGCTTGCCGGCATGGACATTGAGCCCGTCGAGCAGGTGCGGATCCTCTTCGCAGGCCTTGCGCCAGCCCTTGTCGGCCAGCGCCAGCATGAAAGGCATGGTGGCATTGCCCAGCGCGATGGTCGAGCTGCGCGCCACCGCGCCGGGCATGTTGGCCACGCAATAATGCATGATCCCGTCCACCTCGTAGATCGGGTCCTCGTGGGTGGTCGGGCGGCTGGTCTCGAAGCAACCGCCCTGGTCGATGGCCACGTCCACCAGCGCCGCGCCGGGCTTCATCTGCTTGAGATCCGCCCGATGCACCAGCTTGGGCGCGGCCGCGCCGGGGATCAGCACCGCGCCGACCACCAGATCGGCTTCGTGCACCAGTTCCTGGGTATTGCCGGCACTGGCATAGGCGGTCTTGAAGGCGCGGCCGAACACGTCGTCGAGATAGCGCAGGCGGGCAAGCGAACGGTCGAGCACGGTGACATCGGCCCCCATGCCGGCCGCGATTCGTGCCGCATGGGTGCCCACCACCCCGCCGCCGATCACCACCACGCGCGCCGGGCCCACGCCGGGCACGCCGCCCAGCAGTACGCCGCGCCCGCCATTGGCCTTTTGCAGGGTCCAGGCGCCCACCTGCGGCGCCAGCTTGCCGGCGACTTCGCTCATCGGCGCCAGCAGCGGCAGGCCGCCCTGCGCGTCGGTCACGGTCTCGTAGGCGATCGCGGTCACGCCCGATTCCAGCAGGTCGCGGGTCTGCTCCGGGTCCGGGGCCAGGTGCAGATAGGTAAACAGCACCTGCCCCGCGCGCAGCATCCCGCGCTCCACCGCCTGCGGCTCCTTGACCTTGACGATCATCTCGGCGCGGGCAAAGACCTCTTCGGCGCTGTCCACCAGCTCCGCCCCGGCGGCGGCATAATCGCTGTCGGCAAATCCGGCCCCCGCCCCGGCGCCGGCCTCGACGATCACCGCGTGGCCATGGGCAATCGCCTCGCGCGCGGCGTGGGGGGTGAGGCCGACGCGGTATTCCTGCGGCTTGATCTCTTTCGGACATCCTATGAGCATGGCTTCCTCCGGGACGATTTCTGCGGCATTTTTACGCAGCCCACGGCGCAATTGCTTTGTCAATCGCAGCGCGAAGGGGTATGCTTTCGATGGAATAATGCGCAAAGGGGGCATTTGAAGCAAGGAATGTGCAGGATATGGAGCTGGACCAGATAGATCGTCGAATCCTCACCGTGCTGCAGAAGCGCGGGCGAATCTCCAATGCGGAGCTTTCCGAAGAGGTGAATCTCTCGCCCTCGGCCTGTCACCGCCGTGTCCAGCGGCTCGAAAGCGAGGGCTATATCCGCGAATATGTCGCCCTGCTGGACGCGCGCAGGCTGGGCTGTGCGACCACGGTTTTCGTGGAGATTACCCTGTCGGGGCAGGCCGACGAGGTGCTGGAGGCCTTCGAGCGGCAGGTGGCGCTGGTGCCCGACGTGCTGGAATGCCACCTGATGGCGGGCACGGCGGATTACATCCTCAAGGTGGTGGCGCGCGATACCGAGGATTTCGCCCGCATCCACCGGCAGTATCTCGCGCGCCTGCCCGGGGTGCAGGGGATGCAGTCGAGCTTTGCCCTGCGCACGGTGTTCAAGACCACCGCGCTGCCGGTATGAGCAGGCCGGGGGCGCTGCCCCCGGACCCCCGGGATATTTCCAAACAGAAGAAGGTGAGAATTGGCCGGGACATTGCAGGAAATCTACGCGGCACGGGTGGCCGGCGGGGCGCTCAAGGAAGACCCGGCGCAGCGGGCGGTGCTGGGGCTGCTGGAGGATATCCGCGCCCATCTCGAAGCGGGCGACCGGCGGCGGGGGTTTCTTGGCGGGCTGTTTCACAAGCCCGAGGAGGGGAGGCAGGGGCTGTATCTGTGGGGCGGCGTCGGGCGCGGCAAGTCGATGCTGATGGATCTGTTCGTGGAGAGCCTGGAGATCGACGGCATCCGCCGGGTGCATTTTCATGCCTTCATGCAGGAGGTGCAGGCGGGGCTGCACGCGGCGCGCGGGCGCGGGGTGAAGGATGCGCTGGCCCCGGTGGCGGCGCGGCTGAGCGCGGGGCTGCGCCTGCTGGCGCTCGACGAAATGGAGATCACCGACATAGCCGATGCGATGGTGGTGGGCCGGCTGTTCGAGATGCTGGTGGCGGCGGGCGTGGTGATCGTCACCACCTCGAACCGGGCGCCGGACGATCTCTACAAGGACGGGCTCAACCGCCAGCTTTTCCTGCCCTTCATCGACTTCATCAAGCGCCGGATGGTGGTGCATGAGCTTGCGAGCCCGCGCGATTACCGGCAATCCTTCCTGACCGGAGCGCAGGTCTATTTCACCCCGGCCGATGCGGCGGCGCGGGCTGAAATGGCGCGTATCTGGCAGGAACTGGCAGGGGGCGAGGGCGCGCCGCTCGTGCTGGAGGTAAAGGGGCGCGAGCTGGTGCTGCCGGGCTTTCGCAACGGGGTGGCGCGGGCGGGCTTTCACGACCTCTGCGCGCGCGCGCTGGGGCCTGCGGATTACCTAGCCATTGCCGAGGCCGTGCGGGTGCTGCTGCTCGAAGACATCCCGCGCCTTGGCCGCTCCAATTTCAACGAGGCGCGCCGCTTCGTGACCCTGATCGACGCGCTCTATGAAGCGCGGGTGCGGCTGGTGGCCTCGGCCGCAGCGCCTGCGCATCTGCTCTATGTGGAGGGCGACGGGGCGTTCGAATTCGAGCGCACGGCGAGCCGGCTGGTCGAGATGCAGGGGGCGGATTGGGGCGGCGCGATCAGCCCCGGGTCGGGATCCGAAGGCGCTGGCCGACCTTGATCCGGTTCGGGGAGGAGAGCAGGCGGCGATTGGCCTCGAAGATCACCTTGTAATAGGCTGCGTCGCCGTAGAAATTCTGCGCGATGCCGCCCAGCGAATCGCCCTCCTGCACGGTGTAGAAGTAATAGGGCCTGGTTTCGCCGGCTTCCTGGACCACGCGCACTTCGACCCCCTGACCGGTGGGGATGATGTCGGCGGGTATTCCACTGAGGGCGCCGCCGCCATTGGCCAGGATCAGGGCACGCAGGAGCGTATCGGTGTCCACGCTCCCATCCGCGCTGCGCAGGGCAGCCGGGATGTCGATCTGGCCGGAATCGGCGGCTTCGTTGATCAGCGCGTCAAGATAGGCATCGGACGTGCCCTGGGCAACGGCGCGGGAGATCAGCTCGCTCAGGGGCAGGTTTTCGGAGGCAGCGGCGGGAGCGCCACCGGCAGGCTGGCTGCCGGAAAGACCGGCGAGAACCGCCATGGTCAAGGCCCGCATCTCGTCCTGGTCGCCGGTTGCTGCGGGCGCAGCGGCGGGCGCGGCTGTATCGGGAGCGGATACCATGCCCAGCCCGGCCAGGACCTGCATGGTCAGCCCCTGAAGGCCACCGGCGCCGGCCTCGCTGTCGGTTCCGCTGCCCTGACCTTCGTCAGCGATCCGCGGCCGGGGAACCGGACGGACCTGCCCGGTCGGCTGATCGGCGGCGAGGCGCGCGACCACCTGGGTCACATCCGAGAGCGGCATGGCCGGACCATTGCCGGAGGCAGCCGCGGCGGGCGCCGACGCCGTGGCTGGCGTGGGCGCGGGGGGGGCAAACAGCCCGGTCTGCAGAAAAACCAGCCCGCCAATGGCCGCGAAAAACGGAAACAGGATCAGCAGGACGCGCATCGAGGGCCTCCGGTCATTGGCTTGCGACTTTCAGGGTGAGGCCGAGCATCAACCAGTTCTGGATGCCGCCGCGATAATAGAAGAGCTTGTCCGGCGGATATCCGGCCTGGATCAGGGCGCGGATGGCGCGGGGGCTCTGATCGCACCACGGGCCGTTGCAATAGAGGGCGAGGTCCATGGCATTGTCGTAATTCCAGCCATCGCCCTCCTGGCGCGCGCCGAGCGCCTTGAGGATCTCGTCGCGAAACGGATTGGTCTCGGCGAGGGTCGGAAAGGGGATGTTGACCGCGCCGGGGATGCTGCCCTTGGCGAACCATTCCGGCACCCGCGCATCGACCAGCAGACCCTTGCCGGTGGCGACCTCGCGTTCGAGGAAATCGAGCACTTCGAGTTCGCCGATGGTCGTCACGCCGGGGGCGGCGGACATGGGATGAATGCAGAAGGGCGGACAGGGGCGAGATGTCTTGGCGTATTCGTTCGTCAGCCGGTGAGACGTATCCTGGATGCGGGAGATCTCGATCACCTTGCCATTGATCGTGACCTTGAACACGTCCAGTTCCGGTGTGATGCGAACGTCCTGCGCCATGGCCTGTATACTTGTGATCACAAAAGCGATCGTGGCGCTGACCAGCAACCGAAACATCTACTTCCCCCTGTCCTTCTGTCATGCTCGACAGGTTGTTATCTTTACTTTTGAGGTGCCTCGCCTCGTTGTGATTTGCCCGACATATTGTGTTATTTGCGCGAATTCGTCAATATTCTGGGGTATTTCGCTACTTTGCAGGCGGGAAGGCGAAAAAGTGAGTCCTTTCCGGGGGTTGAATCGAAATTGCCGGTATCGCATCCGCCCCGGGCAAAAATTTTTTTTCGTGATCACAGGCAAAGTGCTGGGAAATTTGCAAAAAACGGCCGTGAGGCGGGCGGGCCTAAGCGTTTTCGCGCAGCACCTGCCCGGCGAGGTAGAGAGAGCCGCAAATCAGGATGCGCGGGGCCGGCTCGCCGCTCGCGGCGCGGCGGATGGCGGTGGCGAGGTCCGGCTCGGTGCTGGCGCGCAGCCCGGCGGCGCGGGCGAAGCGGGCGGTCTCGGCGGCCGGGAGCGTGGCCGGCTCGCCGGCGATGCCGACCGCGATCAGCGCGCGGGCTTCGCGCGCGAGCGGGCGCAGGAAGCCGGCGACATCCTTGCTCGCCAGCATCCCGCAGACCAGCACATTGGGGCGGGGCGGCAGGCTCGCGAGCACCTCGGCCAGGGCCGCGCCCGCGGCCGGGTTATGCCCGCCGTCGAGCCAGAGTTCGCTGTCGCCTGCCGCCTCGACCAGCGGGCCGGTGCGCAGGCGCTGCATCCGGGCCGGCCAGTGGGCGCGCGTCACCGCCGCTTCGCAGGCGGCCTCGCCCATCCCCAGCGCGCGCAGGGCAGCCAGCGCCGCGCCGGCATTGTCGAACTGGTGCGCGCCGATCAGGTTCGGGCGGGGCAGGTCGAGAAGGCCGGTTTCGTCCTGATAGACCAGCCGGCCGCGCTCGCCGCGCACATGCCAGTGCTGGCCATGGGCGATCAGCGGCGCGCCGACGCGCGCGGCCCGGGCCTCGATCACCTCCATCGCCGCCTCGGGCTGGCGCGCGACCACGCAGGGCACGCCGGGCTTGAGGATCCCGGCCTTTTCGCCGGCGATCTCGGCCAGGGTCTCGCCGAGGAACTGGGTGTGGTCGATGGAAATCGGCGTGATCACGGTGAGGCGGGGCTGGGCGATCACGTTGGTGGCATCGAGCCGCCCGCCAAGGCCGGTCTCCAGCAAGAGCCAGTCGGCGGGCGTTTCGGCAAAGGCGAGAAAGGCGGCGACGGTGGTGATCTCGAAATAGGTGATCGGCTCGTCGCCATTGGCCGCAAGGCAGCGGTCGAGAATGGCGGCGAGGCGGGCTTCGTCGATCAGCGCCCCGGCGAGGCGGATGCGCTCGTGAAACCAGGCCAGGTGCGGCGAGGTATAGGCATGGACGCCCGCGCCGGGCTCGAGGC
>JALWTH010000175.1 GCA_027082975.1 Paracoccaceae bacterium
GAAAGTGGCGGAGGAGGTGGGATTCGAACCCACGGTGGGCGTGAACCCACGCCGGTTTTCAAGACCGGTGCATTCGACCACTCTGCCACTCCTCCGGCGGGGGAGCGATAGACCGGATGGGGCGATTCTGAAAGGGAAACCTTTCGCGCGGGCCGGTTGCCCCCCGGCTGCCCCCCCGGCTGTCTGCGTCCGCACACGCCGAATCCTGCCGAAACGCGCCTCTGCCCTTTTCACCGCTGCGAGCAGCCGTTAACATGCGGCCAAAGCGGGGCGAACCCGCGTGGCGCTGTTGGCGGGCAGGGTTTGCGCAGCAATCAAGGGGCAAGGCATGGCGGGTATTGGGGCAGGTATTCGAGCGGGTCAGTTCAGGAAGCGGGCCAGGATGCGGGCCGGAAAGCGGAGCGGGATGCGAGCGGGCTTGCCGATTGGCCTTGCATTCGGCGCGGCGCTGCTGCTTTCGGCCTGCGACAACGCCCGTCTGCCCGGTTTCCTGCGCGGGCAGAAGGAGGGCGAAGCCCCGGTTGCGCAGGGGGGCTCGACCCGGCTGGTGGAGCGCGACGTGGAGGCGCCGGAAGTCTTTCAGAAGACCGAAAGCGGGCTCTGGGACGGGCGGCCTTCGCTCGGGGGCGTCTGGGTCGCGCACCCGGATGTGAGCGACCCCGAGCGGGTCATCATCCGCAACGAGGACAACGGCAAGTTCGTCATCGGCGCGCTGTTCCGGCGCGAGCGCGAAGTGCCGGGGCCGAGATTCCAGGCCTCGAGCGACGCGGCCGAGGCGCTCGGCATGCTGGCCGGGCAGCCGGCGCGGCTCAGCGTCACCGCCCTGCGCCGCGAACAGGCTCCCGACCCGGCAGCCTCTGCCGATACCGGGACCCTGCCCGCCCCCGGCGCGGTCAGCGAGGCGGCGCTGGACGACCCGATCGCCGCGGCTTCGGCGGCGCTGGATGCCGCCGAGGGGGTCAGCCACGCGGCCCCGGCCAGCCCGGCCAACCCGGCCAGCCCCGCCGCCGGCAGCACGCTGGAAAAGCCCTTCATCCAGATCGGCATTTTCAGCGTCGAGCAGAACGCAAAGAACACCGCCGCCGCCATGCGCGGGGCCGGGATGAAGACCCAGATCATCCCCGGCACGTCCTCGGGCAAGCGTTTCTGGCGGGTGGTGGTCGGCCCGGCCGCTTCGGCCACCGAGCGCGCCGCGCTGCTCAAGCAGGCCAGGGCGCTCGGCTTTTCCGATGCCTATCCGGTCACCAACTGAGCCTGCGGAGGTAGCGAAGATGCGCCCGATCCTTTCCCGCCTCGCCCCGGTTCTCACGCCGGCTCTGGCCCCGGCCCTCGCCCTGCTGCTGGCGCTTGTCGCCAGCGCCGCCCAGGCCTTCGAGACCCGGGCGCGGGCGGCGATCATCTATGACGTGACCACCGACACGGTGCTTTACGAAAAGCAGGCCGATGTGCCGCTGCCGCCGGCCTCGATGTCCAAGCTGATGACGCTGAACATGCTGTTCGAGGCGCTGGAGGATGGCCGGCTCGCGCTCGACACCCGCCTGCGCGTCTCCGAGCGCGCCGCGGCGATGGGCGGCTCGAGCATGTTTCTCAACACTTCCGACCGGCCCACCGTGGACGAGCTGATCAAGGGGATCATCGTGCTTTCGGGCAACGATGCCTGCGTGGTGGTGGCCGAGGCGCTGGCGGGCACCGAGGATGCCTTTGCCCGGATGATGAGCGAGCGCGCCCGGGCGCTGGGCATGGTCAATTCGAGCTTTGCCAATGCCTCGGGCTGGCCGGACCCGCGCCAGCGCATGTCGATGCGCGACCTGGCGATGCTGGCGAGCCGGCTGATCACCGAGTTTCCGCAATATTACCACTATTTCAGCATCACCGAATTCCCCTATGACGGGCGCACCCCCGACAACCGCTTCAACCGCAACCCGCTTCTGAAGCTCGGCATCGGCGCCGACGGGCTCAAGACCGGCCACACCGAGGAAGCCGGCTACGGGCTGGTCGGCTCGGCGCTGCAGGGCAACCGGCGGGTGGTGATCGTCTTTGCCGGGACCGACAGCAAGCGCGCGCGCGCCGAGGAGGGCGAGGCGATGCTGAACTGGGCCTTTCGTCAGTTCGTCCTGCGCACGGTGGCAAAGGCGGGCAGCGAAGTGGCCCGCGCCGCGGTCTGGCTGGGCGACGCGCCCGATGTGGGGCTGGTCCCGGCCGAGGACATCACCCTGCTGGTGCCGGCCGTTCAGCGCGACGGGCTCGCCGCCGAGATCCGCTGGCAGGGGCCGATCCGCGCCCCCATCGCCGCCGGGCAGGAACTCGCCCGCATGGTGATCAGCCGCGACGGCCTGCCCGATACCGAAGTGCCTCTGGTCGCCGCTTCCGCCGTGGGCGAGGCGGGCTTCAGGGACCGGATGCTGGTCGCCTTTGGCAAGGTCCGCGACATGGTCCTTGGCGCCCGCGCGCCGCTGACCAACTAGGCCCGGGGCATGTTCATCACCTTCGAGGGGATTGACGGCTCGGGCAAGACCACCCAGGCGCGGCTGCTGGTCGAGCGCCTGCGCGAAGCGGGGCGCGACGTGGTGCTGACCCGCGAGCCCGGCGGCTCGCCCGGCGCCGAGGAGATCCGCGCCCTGCTGCTCGAAGGCGACCCGGAGCGCTGGTCGGCCGAGACCGAACTGCTGCTGTTCACCGCCGCGCGGCGCGACCATCTGGAGCGGCTGATCGCGCCGGCGCTGGCCGCGGGCAAGGTGGTGATCAGCGACCGCTTTGCCGACAGCACCCGGGTCTATCAGGGCACCCGCTCGGGCGATCTGCGCGAGAGCGTCGATGCCCTGCACCGGCTGATGATCGGCCGCGAGCCGGACCTCACCTTCATCATCGACATGGACCCCGAGGCCGGGCTCGCCCGCGCCCGCAACCGGGGCGGGGGCGAGGCGCGGTTCGAGGGTTTCGGCGCCGGGCTGCAGGCACGCCTGCGCGCGGGCTTTCTGGCGCTGGCCAAAGAATTTCCCGACCGCTGCGTGCTGGTCGATGGCAACCGGCCGATCGAGGACGTGGCCGAGGACGTGGCCCGCCTGACCCGCGAGCGCCTGCCATGAGCGCGCAGGAAGAAGAGCGCCCGGAGCCCGACCGCGCCCCCGGGGCTGCGCATCCGCGCCATACCGCGCGCCTGTTCGGCCAGCAGGCGCCGGTCGCGCGCTTTCTCGAGGCCTTCAACTCCCGGCGTCTGCACCACGGCTGGCTGATCACCGGCCCGCGCGGCGTGGGCAAGGCGACGCTCGCCTGGCAGATCGCGCGCTTTCTGATCGCCACCCCGCCCGATGCTGGCGGCATGTTCGCCCCCGAGCCCGCGACCAGCCTCGATATCCCCGCCGATCACCCGGTTTCGCGCCGCATCGCCGCGCTCAGCGAGCCTTCGCTCTGCCTGCTGCGGCGAAGCTGGGACGAAAAGGCCCGCCCGCCGCGCCTGCGCGCCATGATCACCGTGGAGGATGTGCGGGGCCTGCGCAATTTCTTCGGCCTCTCGGCCCCGGGCGGCGGGCGGCGGGTGGTGATCGTGGACGCCGCCGACGAGATGAACCCCAACGCCGCCAATGCGCTCCTGAAGCTCTTGGAAGAGCCGCCGGAAAACGCGGTGCTGCTGCTCATCGCCCACCAGCCCATGCGGCTCTTGCCGACGATCCGCTCGCGCTGCCGCGAGCTTCGCCTCTCGCCGCTCGGTGCCGAGGACATGGCCGCCGCGCTCGCCCAGGCCGGCGTGGAGGAAGCCACCCCGGCCCTGCTCACGCTTGCCGCCGGCTCCGTGGGCGAGGCCCTGCGCCTTGCCGCGCTCGACGGCCCCGACCTCTATGCCCGCCTCGTCGCCATCCTCTCTGCCGCCCCGCGTTACGACCGCCCCGCCGCGCTGGCGCTCGCCGGCGAGCTTGCCCCGGCCGCCGCGCGCGAAAAGCTGCTGCTGGCCCTGCGCCTGATCCAGACCCTGCTTGCCCGCCTCGCCCGCGCCGGCGCCGGGCTTGCCCCCGCCGAGGAGGCGGCGCCGGGAGAGGCCCGCCTGCTCGCCCGCCTCTCGCCCGGCCCCGATGCCGCGCGCCGCTGGGCCGCGCTCGAGCAGGAACTGAGCGCGCGCGCAAGCCACGCGGTGGCGGTCAACCTTGACCCCGCCGCGCTCATCCTCGATATGGTCTCCAGGATCAACGAAACCGCGGCCCAGACAGCCGCCTGAGGTGGCCATGTCCAGCGCACAGCAAGCACAGCCCGCAGCCCCGACCATCACCGACAGCCATTGCCACCTCGATTTCCCCGATTTCGAAGGCGAGCTTGAGCAGATCGTCGCCAATGCCGCCGCCGCCGGGGTGCGGCGCATGGTCACCATCGCCACCCGGCTTGAGAGCGTGCCCGCCGTGCAGGCCATCGCCGAGGCGCACGCGCCGATCTTCTTTGCCGCCGCCAACCACCCGATGAACGTGGCCGATACCCCCATGGCCACGGTCGAGGCCCTGCTGGAAATCGCCGCCCATCCCAAATGCGTCGGCATCGGCGAAACCGGGCTCGATTACCACTATACCGCCGAGAGCAAGGCGGTGCAGCAGGAGAGCCTGCGCATCCATATCGAGGCCGCGCGCCAGAGCGGGCTGCCGCTGATCATCCATTCGCGCGACGCCGATGACGACATGGCGGCGATCCTCACCGAGGAAATGGCGCGCGGGGCCTTTGGCTGCGTCATGCACTGCTTTTCCTCCGGCGCCGCGCTCGCGCGCACCACGCTCGCGCTTGGCTGCTACCTGTCGATGTCGGGCATCGCCACCTTCCCGCGCTCGCAGGCGCTGCGCGAGATCTTCGCCGCCGCGCCGGTGGATCGGATCCTGCTTGAGACCGATTCGCCCTATCTCGCCCCGCCGCCCCATCGCGGCAAGCGCAACGAGCCCGCCTATACGGCGCTCACGGGCCGGGTCGGGGCGGAGATCTTCGCCATGGATTACGCCGATTTCGCCGCCCGGACCGAGGCCAATTTCGACCGGCTGTTCGCCAAGGCACGGATGCGATGAGCGGCCTGCGCTTCACCATCCTCGGCTGCGGCTCTTCCGGCGGTGTGCCGCGCCTTTCGGATGCGCCGGGCGGCCAATGGGGCGCCTGCGATCCGGCCAATCCGAAGAACCGCCGCCGCCGCTGCTCCCTGCTGGTCGAGCGGATCGGCGAGGCGGGCGCCACGAGGGTGCTGATCGACACCGGCCCGGACATGCGCGCGCAACTTCTGGATGCCCATGTGGGCCGACTCGATGCGGTCGCCTATACCCATGCCCATGCCGACCACCTGCACGGGCTCGATGACCTGCGCCAGATCGTCTATAACATGGGCGCGCGCCTGCCGGTCTGGGCCGATGCGCCGACCCGCGAGGCGCTGCTGGGCCGCTTCGGCTATGCCTTCGTGCAGCCCGAGGGCTCGTCCTACCCGCCGATCCTCGATTTGCACGCGATCGAGGGGCCAGTTCGCGTCGAAGGCCCCGGCGGCGCGCTGACCCTGACACCTTTCGAGGTCGAGCACGGGCGCATCCGCGCGCTGGGCTACCGGATCGGCGACGTGGCCTATCTGCCCGATGTCTCGGCCATCCCCGATACCGCCTGGGAGGCGCTTGAGGGGCTCGATACCTTCATCCTCGATGCCCTGCGCTACAAGCCCCACCCGACGCATGCCAATCTGGAGCAGGCGGTGGCCTGGATCGAGCGCGCCGGCGCCCGGCGCGGGGTGCTGACCAACATGCATATCGACCTCGACCACGATACGGTGGCGCGCGAAACCCCCGACCACATCACCCCGGCCCATGACGGCATGGTGATCGTGCCCGGGGATGCTTCCGGCGCCTGATGGGCGCGCTCGATC
>JALWTH010000176.1 GCA_027082975.1 Paracoccaceae bacterium
CTGCATGTCGAAAAGCCCCGAGCCGATGAAGGTATTGGAGGTGGGGCAGTGGATCAGCGAGATGTCGCGCTCGGCGATGGCGGCGCGCTCGCGCGCGGTCAGGTGAATGGCATGGCCCATCAGCGCGCCGGGGCCGGCAAGGCCGAAGCGCTCGTAGACATCGAGATAGTCGTGCGACTCGGGGAAAAGCTCGCGCATCCAGGCGATTTCTTCTTTCTGTTCAGAGAGATGCGTCTGCATCAGGCAATCGGGGTGCTCGGCCCAGAGCGCGCCGAGGGCCTCGAGCTGCGCGGGGCTCGAAGTGGGGGCAAAGCGCGGGGTGATGATGTAGGAGAGCCGGTCGCGCCCGTGCCAGGCCTCGAGCAGGGCCTTGCTGTCGTCATAGGCGCTTTGGGCACTGTCGCGCAGGCTCTCGGGCGCGTTGCGGTCCATGCAGGTCTTGCCGGCGAGCGCCCGCAGGCCGCGCTTCTGCGCCTCGGCAAAGAAGGCGTGGACGCTCTCGGGGTGGATGGTGGCAAAGCTCGCCGCGGTGGTGGTGCCGTGGGCAAGCGAGAGGTCGAAGAAGCGCGCGGCGATCCGGCGGGCGTAAGCGGGCTCGCCAAAGCGGGCCTCTTCGGGGAAGGTGTAGCTCTCGAGCCAGTCGATCAGCCGCTTGCCCCAGGAGGCGATGATCGCGGTTTGCGGATAATGCACATGGGCGTCGATGAAGCCGGCGCTGATGAGGGCATCGCCATAGTCGGTGATTTCGGCCTCGGGGAAGCGGGCGCGCAAGGCCTCGGCGGGGCCGGTTTCGCGGATCAGCCCGGCCTCGATCGCCACCGCCCCGCGCCGCGCGTGGCGGGCCGCGGCGGGGCCTTCCACAAAAGGGTTGTCGTCAAAGGCAAGTGTCTGTCCCAAAAGCAGTTTCATCCGCGCGCCTGTCCCTTGTTGCGGGGCCATGCTAGCCGCCCCGGCGCGGGCAGTAAACGGCAGATTGGCCCTGTCTTTCCGGCCCGGATTCGCCTATACCGGGGCAAACCCGGAGGGCTGACATGCTGGACGAACGCGCACAGGACGAACGGCCCGAAGAGGGCGATTACGAGCTGAGAGAAGATCTGTTCGACCGGGTCGAAGACGCGGTGGCGCGTGGCGATGTGGTCGCGCTGGAGCGCGCGCTCGAGCCCCTGCACCCGGCCGACATCGCCGACCTGCTCGAACAGCTCGACCCCGAGACCCGCCAGCGGCTGGTGGCTCTGCAGGCGGGCGAGGCGGGGGAATTCGATGGCGAGATCCTCGCCGAGCTTGACGAGGGGCTGCGCGAAGAGGTGGTCGAGGCGCTGCCGCGCGCGGCGCTGGCCGAGGCGGTACGCGAGCTCGAGACCGACGATGTGGTCGATCTGATCGAGGATCTCGACGAGGACCAGCAGGAAGCGGTGCTCGAAGCGTTGGACGCGCCCGACCGGGTGGCGGTGGAGCAGTCGCTGACCTACCCGGAGGAGAGCGCCGGGCGGCTGATGCAGCGCGAGCTGGTGGCGGTGCCCGAGCACTGGAACGTGGGCCAGGCCATCGACCATCTGCGCGCGCAGGAGGACCTGCCCGAGCAGTTCTACCATGTGATCCTGGTGGACCCGGCCATGCGCCCCACCGGCTATGTCACGCTCGGCCGCCTGATGAGCAGCGCCCGCGACGTGCCGCTCAAGGAGATCACCGAAGACAGTTTCCGCACCATCCCGGTGCTGCAGGACGAGGCCGAGGTGGCCTATGCCTTCAACCAGTACCACCTGATCAGCGCCCCGGTGGTGGACGAGGCCGGGCGGCTGGTGGGCGTCATCACCATTGATGACGCGGTGGACATCATGGAGGAGGAGCATGAGGAAGACATCATGCGCCTCGGCGGTGTCGGCGAGGGGAGCCTGTCGGACCGGGTGCTGGCCACGGTGCGCCAGCGCATCCCGTGGCTGGCGGTCAATCTCGTTGCCGCCAATATCGCCGCTTTCGTGATCGCGCAGTTTGACGAGGTGATTGCCCGCTTCGTGGCGCTGGCGGTGCTGATGCCCATCGTCGCCTCCATGGGCGGCAATGCGGGCACCCAGAGCCTCACCGTGGCGGTGCGCTCGATTGCCACCAAGGACCTGACCAGCGCCAACCTCTGGCGGGTGATCCGGCGCGAGGCGCTGGTGGGGCTGGTCAATGGCGCGGTGTTCGCGCTGGTGATGGGGGCGATCGGGGTGTTGTGGTTCGGCACCCCGATGCTGGGCGCGGTGATCGGGGCGGCAATGGTGATCAACCTGTTCGTCGCGGGCCTCGCCGGGGTCGGCATCCCGGTGCTTTTGGAAAAGCTCGGGGTGGATCCGGCGCTGGCCTCGGGGGCGTTCGTCACCACGGTCACCGATGTGGTCGGCTTCTTCTCCTTTCTCGGGCTGGCCTCGCTGGTGTTGCTGTGAGTCTGGCGAATACGAAGGCGGCGGCGCGCAAGGCGGCGTTTGCCCGGCGCAAGGCGGCTTTCGAGGCCGGGCAGGGGGCGGGCGCGGCGCGGCGCCTGCTGGGCTGGCTTGCGCCGCATCGGGGCAGGGTGCTGGCGGGTTACATGCCGATCCGTACCGAGATCGACCCGCTGCCGGTGATGGCCGAGATGGCCGCGCATGGCCCGGTCTGCGTGCCGGTGATCGAAGGCGCGGGGCGGCCGCTCAGATTTCGCGAGTGGAAGCCGGGCTGTGCGCTCACCGAGGGGCCGTTTGGCGCGCGCGTGCCGGAAAGCGGCGCATGGCTCAGCCCGGAAGTGCTGATCGTGCCGCTGGTGGCCTTTGACCGGCGCGGCGGGCGGCTGGGCTATGGTGGCGGCTTTTACGACCGCACCCTTGAGGCGCTGCGCGCGGTGCGCCCGACGCTGGCGGTGGGCTACGCCTTTGCCGCGCAGGAGGCCGGGGCGCTGCCGCTCGAGCCCACCGACCAGAAGCTTGATGCGCTGGTGACGGAGCGGGAGGTGATCCGCTTCTGACTCCGGCAACCTGCCGGATCTGTGCCCCGGTCAAGGTTTTTCGAAAAACCTTGACCAAGGCGCTTCGAAGCGCCTTGGCGGGGCGGACAGGAGCGGCTTCAATAATGCGGCGGCTTCTGGTCGGCGAGCGGCACGGTGCCGCCGGCGGCCAGTTCGCGCTCGGCCTCGCGCTCCATGAGCATGTGCAGCCGGTGGGTGAGGCGGGCGATTTCGCCGTCCTGGCGGGCGACGACTTCGGACAGGTCGTCGAGCGCGCGGCTGAGGTGGGCGACGGTTTCTTCCAGTTCGGTGAGGCGCTGTGTATCCATGGCCGCTGCATAGGGGGGTTGGCGGCGCTGTCACCTCCTTTATGCTCTGCGCCTTGCCCCCGCGCCGCCCATCCGCTAGACCGCGCGCCAGTGAGAGGACAAAGCCATGGCCAAGCAGAAGAAACAGCCCCGCCCCAGGGCGCAGACGCCAAAGGGCTTTCGCGATTATTTCGGTGCCGAGGTGGTGGCGCGCCAGCGGATGCTGGAGCGGATCGCCCGCATCTATCGCCTTTATGGCTTCGAGGCGCTGGAGACCTCGGCGGTGGAGACGGTGGAGGCGCTGGGCAAGTTCCTGCCCGATGTGGATCGGCCCAATGCCGGCGTCTTTGCCTGGCAGGAGGCCGATGTGCCCGGCGGCGGCTCGGGCGAGTGGCTGGCGCTGCGCTATGACATGACCGCGCCGCTCGCGCGCGTCTTTGCCCAGCACCGCAACGCTCTGCCCACCCCCTACCGGCGCTATGCGATGGGGCCGGTCTGGCGCAACGAAAAGCCGGGGCCGGGGCGGTTTCGCCAGTTTTATCAATGCGATGCGGATATCGTCGGCAGCGCCTCCATGGCCGCCGATGCCGAGATCTGCGCCATGCTGGCGGATGCGCTCGAGGCCGCCGGGATCGCCCGGGGCGACTATCTGATCCGCATCAATAACCGCAAGGTGCTCAGTGGCGTGCTCGAGGCCGTGGACCCGGCGGGCGCGGTGGACCGCGACGCGGTTTTGCGCACCATCGACAAGTTCGACAAGGTGGGCGCCGAAGGCGTGGCCGCGCTTCTGGGCAAGGGGCGCCTGGATGCCTCGGGCGCCTATATCGAGGGGGTGGGGCTCACCGAAGCGCAGGCGGCGCCGGTGCTGGCCTTTCTCACCTCGCGCGGAGAGAGCGCGGCCGAGACGCTGGCCAATCTGCGCGCGGCGGTGGGCGAGAGCGCGGTGGGGGCCGAGGGGATCGGCGAGCTTGAACAGATCGCCGAGAGCCTGGCCGCGCAGGGCTATGGGGCGGATCGGGTGGTGATCGACCCGTCGGTGGTGCGCGGGCTTGGTTATTATACCGGGCCGGTTTTCGAGGCCGAGCTCACTTTCGAGATCACCGATGACAAGGGGCGCAAGCGGCAGTTCGGCTCGGTTGCGGGCGGCGGGCGCTATGACGATCTGGTCAAGCGCTTCACCGGGCAGGTGGTGCCCGCGACCGGGGTATCCATCGGCGTGGATCGTCTGCTGGCCGCGCTCGAGGCCAGGGGGCAGGCGGGCGCGGCAGAGGCGCGCGGGCCGGTCGTGGTCACGGTGATGGACCGCACCGAGATGGCCAGCTATCAGGCCATGGCCGCCGAGTTGCGCGCAGCGGGGATTCGCGCCGAGGTCTATCTGGGCAATCCGAGGAATTTCGGCAACCAGCTCAAATATGCCGACAAGCGCGCGGCGCCGGTGGCGGTGATCGCGGGCGAGGACGAGCGCGCGCGCGGCGTGGTGCAGCTCAAGGACCTGGCGCTGGGGGCGAAGATCGCCGAAAACGCCAGTTTGGAAGAGTGGAAATCGCGCCCCGCGCAATTCGAGGTGCCGCGCGCCGATCTGGTGGCCGGGGTGCGGCGGATACTGGAGGGCACCGATGGCTGAGCGCGCCGCCATACGCGACGAGGCGGCGCGGCTGCTCTCGCATATGCAGGCGCTGGGCGGGGTGCGGGTGGAGACCGACATCCTCCAGCCCGCCGATGTGCTTCTGGACCTCTACGGCGAGGATATCCGCGCCCGCGCCTTCACCACCCATGACACCGCTGGCGACCTGGGGACGGGCGAACTGATGCTGCGCCCGGATTTCACCGTGCCGGTGGTGCGCGCGCATATGGCGGGGGGCGCGGAGCCGGCGCGCTACACCTATGCGGGCAAGGTGTTTCGCGCCCAGGACAGCGCCTTGCAGCGGGCGCGCGAATACTGGCAGGTGGGCTACGAGCTTTTCGACGGCGCCGATGTGGCGGCGGCCGATGCCGAGGTGTTCGCGCTGTTTCACGACCTGCTCGCGCCGCTGGGACTCAGGCCCGCCACCGGCGACATGGGTCTGCTGCTCGCCGTCGTGAAGGGGCTCGACACGCTCGAGAGCCGCAAGGCCGCGCTCATCCGCCATATCTGGCGCCCGCGCCGCTTTCGTGCGCTGCTCGACCGCTTTGCCGGGCGCGCGCCTCCGCCCGAGGGTCGGGCCGCGCTGCTCGCGGGCGAGGCCGAGAGCGACGCGCCGCTGATCGGCCTGCGCTCGCGCGCGGAGATCGAGGCGCGCATTGCCGCGCTCAGAGAGGATGCCGCCGCGCCGCCGATCCCGGCGGTGCAGGTGGACCTGCTCGACGACATCCTGTCCCTGCGCGAGACCATGGACAACGTGGCCCGGCGGCTGGCCGATTTCACCGTGGACATGCCGGCGCTCGGCCCGGCGGTGGCGCGCTTCGAGGCGCGCATGGCCGCACTCGCGGCGCGCGGGATCGACCCGGCCGGGCTCGAATTCGAAGGCTCCTACGGGCGCACCAGCATGGAATATTACGATGGCTTCGTGTTCGGCTTCTATGCCCCGGCCCAGC
>JALWTH010000177.1 GCA_027082975.1 Paracoccaceae bacterium
GGCGAGGCCCTGACCCGCGACCTGATCAACACCCCGGCCAATGACATGGGCCCCGCCGCGCTCGAACAGGCCGCGCGCGACCTCGCCGAAGCCTTTGGCGCCTCCATCCAGGTGACCGAAGGCGCCGCCCTGCGCGCGGCCAACCTGCCGCTGATCCACGCGGTCGGGCGCGCCGCCGACCAGCCGCCACGCCTGCTGGACATGCGCTGGGGCGAGACCGGCCCGCGCCTGACCCTGGTCGGCAAGGGGGTGTGCTTCGATACCGGCGGGCTGAATCTCAAGCCCGGCGCCTCGATGGGGCTGATGAAAAAGGACATGGGCGGGGCCGCCGCGGTGCTGGGGCTTGCGCGCATGATCATGGCGCTCGGCCTGCCCCTGCGCCTGCGCCTGCTGATCCCGGCGGTGGAAAACGCCGTCGGCGCCGGGGCCATGCGCCCGGGCGACATCCTCATCAGCCGCAAGCGCCTCACCGTCGAGGTCAACAATACCGACGCCGAGGGCCGCCTGGTGCTGGCCGACGCGCTCACGCTCGCCGATGAGGAGGCGCCCGACCTGCTGGTCTCCATGGCCACGCTCACGGGTGCGGCGCGGGTGGCGCTGGGCCCCGACCTCGTGCCCTTCTACGCCAGCCGCAAGGGCCTCGCCAGCCGCCTTGCCAAGGCCGCGCGCCGGGTGCGCGACCCGCTCTGGCAGATGCCCTTCTGGGAGCCCTACGAAGCCCGGCTCGAGCCCGCCGCCGCCGATCTCGACAATGCCCCGAAGGGCGGCTTTGCCGGCTCGGTCATGGCGGCGCTGTTCCTGCGCCGCTTCGTCGGCGAGACCCGGAATTTCGCCCATTTCGACATCTACGGCTGGCAGCCCGCCGCCGCGCCGGCCCGGCCCAAGGGCGGCGTCGGCCAGGCCACGCGCGCCCTGCTCGAAGCCCTGCCCAAGGTGCTGAAGCTGTGAGCGATGCGCGGCTTCTGGCCAGTAACGGCCGCGTGGCCCATGAAAGCCTGCGCGGGCATGTCGAGGCGGCGCGCTTCACCGAAGGCGAGTGGCAACGCGTCACCGCCCCGAGCGCGCCGATCCTCGAGGCGCCGGGCGGCGCGCGCCTGCGCGAATTGCTGCTGGGGGCCGAGTTCTGCGTGCTGGAGGCGCGCGGCGGGGCCTGTTTCGGCTTCGCGCGCGACGACGGATATGTGGGCTACGTCCCCGCCGCCGCGCTGGGCCACGCCTGCGCGCCGACCCACCGGATCGGCGCCATCCGCTCCTACGCAAAGCACCTCCCCGACCTCAAGCATACCGGCCCCCACCTGCTGCTCTCGCGCGGCGCGCGCCTCGCCGTCACCGGCACATCCGGCGCCTGGGCCGCCTGCACCATCGCCGGGCAGCAAATGTATCTGCCCCGCGCCCATCTGCGCCCGATCGACCGCCATGACGACGACCCGGCGACCGTCGCCGAAGCCTATCTGGGCACGCCTTACCTGTGGGGCGGAAATTCGGCGCTGGGGATCGACTGTTCGGGTCTCGTCCAGGCCGCGCTCCATGCCTGCGCCATCGCGTGTCCCGGCGACAGCGACCAGCAGCAGGCGGCGCTGGGCCGCGCCCTGCCCCCGGGCAGCGACTACCGGCGCGGGGATCTGCTTTTCTGGAAAGGCCATGTGGCCATGGCGCTGGACGGCGCGCGGCTGATCCACGCCAATGCCACCCACATGGCGGTGGTGATCGAGGGGATTGCCGAAGCGATCCGGCGCATCGAAGCCGCCGGCGAAGGCCCTGTCACGGCCCACAAGCGGCTCTGACTGCCCCACACTTCTGCAAATCTTCTTGCCGAAGGCGTGAAATCCCTGCCGGAAGCCGGCAGACATCCATCTGCCAGCGTTTCGATTTCGCAGCCCGGATAGCGGCAGGGACGCGCGCTGCGCATCTCTGCAATGCCCAGTTTTCCGGTTTTCCGGTTTTCCAGTTTTCTGGAAAAGCGGTTTTGTGATTTGCAGGCAGGCGCCTGGCGATATCACCCGCCCCGGGGGCGATATCACCCGCTCCGGACCTCATGGAAATGAAACGGCAGCTTTCAGGCCTGCGCTATTCAACCGCGCGGATCAGCTTGCGCTCCAGCAGGCGCAGCACCGTTTTCAGCTCGCCGCCGCGCTTCAGCACCCGCCCGTCGGCGCCGATCACCGCATATTGCCCCTGGCGCAGGCGCAGGGCGGGGCGCTTCTCGATCCGGTAAAGCGGCTGCTCGCAGGCGCGGCGAAAGGCGGAGAACACCGCCACGTTGCGCAGGAAGCTCAGCCCATAATCGCGCCACTCGCCCGCCGCCACCATGCGCCCGTAAAGCCCCATGATCAGGGCCAGTTCGCCGCGGTGAAAGACCACCCTGTCGCCCGGCCCCGGCTGCCTGCCGCCCCTGCGGGGGCTGTCCGCAAGCGGCACGATATTGGGATGGGGCGGCTGTGCGTTCATGCGCCCAGCTTGGCGGCAAATCCGCGGCAAATCAATCCCCGAAGACATTGGCGAATGGCGACCGCTTGCGGCACGACCCGCACGGCAGGGCGGCAGGCATGACCCCGCGGCCCGATTTTTCTGCGAAAAATCGCTCCCCCCCGGATTGCCCGCGCGGGATCAACAGCCCGCGCGCCCGGGCAGCAGGCGCCCGCGCGGCGCAGCCGCGCGCCCCCGAGGAGAAAATTTTCCGCGAAAATTTTGGCTGTTTCGGGGCCTCGTTGCGCTCGGATCGTGCCGGGCCGCGCCGGGCCTATCCCTGCTTTTCCAGCACCAGCAGCGTCATCATGCCCATCGGCGGCAGGGTCTGTTCGTGCAGAAGCGCGAGGCCGGGCGTGTCGAGCACCGTTTCCTTCGGAAAGTCGGAATGCCAGCCGAGCAGGTTTTCCAGCGGGGCGGCGATCCTTTCCAGGGCGGCGAGAAATCCCCTGTCGCGGGCGAAGTGGTTGCTCATCACGATCTGCCCGCCGGGCTTCAGCACCCGGACCATCTCGGCCATGACCCGCTCGGGCTCGGGCACCACCGAGATCACATGCATGGCGACCACCGTGTCGAAGCTCGCATCGGGAAAGTCCAGCTCGCGCGCATCCATCTGGCGCAGCTCGCGCACATGGTCGAGGCCGAGGCGCTCCTTTCTGGCCCGGGCCTGGGCCAGCATCTCCTCGGAATAGTCGAACCCGCTCACCTCCAGATGCGGCGCGTAGAGCGGCAGCGCCAGGCCGGTGCCGACGCCGACCTCCAGCACCCTGCCCTGGCGGGCATTGACATGGCGGATCGTACGCCGGCGCGCGCCCGAGGTGATGGCGCCGAAGGTCTGGTCGTAGAACAGCGCCCAGCGGGCATAGGAGCGGCGAACGGCGTCGATATCCATGAAAAAGATCCTTTACATGTGGTCCCTGCGGCCGGGTATTTCGGGAGGCTCTTCGGGCCGGTCTGGCGCGAAATCCTCCGTCTCGCCCGCCGTCCCGCCCGCCGTCCCGCCAGCCGGCCGGTCGCGCCCGAAGCCGGTGGCGATGCCATGCAGGATCAGGGCGAGATAGCCCAGCGAGAGCGCCGCCAGCACCGCCCAGGGATAGGTCAGCAGGGCCGAGCCCAGCGCGGCGAAGCCCAGCAGGGCAAACTTGACCCGCCCCGGGGCGATGCGCAGGGTCTTGAACGAGCGGGTGGGAATGGTGGAGATCATCAGCAGGCCGACCAGCACCATGTGCCCGCCGATCACCGGCGCCGCAAAGACCGGCTCGTCGGCGATGGCAAAGGAGATGTAGAGCGGAAACATCACCAGCAGCGCCCCGGCCGGGGCCGGCACGCCGGTAAAGAAGTCTCCGGCCGGGTTGCCGCCCTCCCTGGTGGCGACGTTGAAGCGCGCCAGCCGCAGCACCGCGCAGACCGCATAGATCAGCACCGGCAGCCAGGTGGCGCTGGACAGGCCCTGATGGCCCCAGAAATACAGGACCAGCGCCGGGGCGACGCCGAAATTCAGGAAGTCGCCGAGCGAATCGAGCTCGGAGCCGATCGGGCTGCAGCCGTCGAGCAGGCGGGCCAGGCGCCCGTCCAGCGCATCGAGCACGGCGGCGGCGAGGATCAGCTTGACCGCCATTTCGTAGCGCCCCTGCACCCCGAAGCGGATCGCCGTCAGCCCGGCGCAGATGGCGGCGATGGTCACCAGGTTGGGCAGGATCTGCGCGAAGGAAATGTCGCGCCCGCGCAGGTTCAGCCGGCTCATCGGCGCGCCTCTTCGCCGGGGGTGGTGGCCGGGACGTGCAGCGGATCGACATGGGCCAGCACCGTCTCGCCGGCGATCATGGTCTGGCCCTCGCGCACCGCCGGCGCCACCCCGTCGGGCAGATAGACATCGAGCCGCGAGCCGAACCGGATCAGCCCGAAGCGCTCGCCGGTCTCGAGCCGGTCGCCCTCGTGGACGAAGCAGACGATGCGCCGCGCCACCAGGCCGGCGATCTGCACCACGCCGAGCCGCTGGCCATTGGCCATGCGCAGGATCAACCCGTTGCGCTCGTTATCCTCGCTGGCCTTGTCCAGCGATGCGTTGAAGAACTTGCCGGGCTTGTAGGCGACCTTCTCCACCGCGCCGGCAATGGGGGCGCGGTTCACATGCACGTTGAACACGCTCATGAAGATGCTGATGCGCGTCAGCGGCACCTCCGACAGGCCCAGCTCCGCCGGCGGCAGGGCCGGGCCGATGCCCGACACCACCCCGTCGGCCGGGCTGACGATCAGCCCCGCCCCCTCCGGCGGCACCCGCCTGGGGTCGCGGAAGAAGTAGTAGCACCAGACGGTGAGGCCGAGCCCGATCCAGCCCAGCGGCGCCCACAGCCAGAAGGCGGCCGCGGTGAGGGCGGCAAAGATCGCCACGAAGCGGATGCCCTCGCGGTGCATCGGCTTGATGAAGGTGCCGAGCATGTTCATCGGTAGTCGCCTCCCGTCCGGCGTGTCTTAGCGGCTAATGTCGGGAATGCAAGCCGAATGGTCGCTTCCGCGCCTTCCGGCAGACAAAACCCGCCCGGCAGGCAGGCGGGTTTCATGCAGGGCAGGCAGCGCCGCTCTGCCGACTCAGCGGCGCAGGCCGAGGCGCTTGATCAGGCTCTGGTAGCGCTCTTCGTCCTTGCGGCGCAGGTAATCGAGCAGCTTGCGGCGGCGGGCGACCAGCGCCAGCAGGCCGCGACGGCCGTGATTGTCCTTCTTGTGGGTCTTGAAATGCTCGGTCAGGGTGGCGATGCGCGAACTCAGGATCGCGACTTGCACCTCGGGCGAGCCGGTGTCGCCCTCGTGGGTCGCGTATTCCTCGATCAGGCGGGCCTTTTCTTCGGCGGTGATCGACATCGGGGTCTCCTTGTGGTCTCGGTGGTCTCGGGTTATGCCGCGGGCCGGGATGTCGTCCAGCCAGGGCCATGGATGCCGCCGGATCCGGCGAATCCGGCAGATGCGGGCATATAGGGGAAAACCGGCGCAAAGAAAAGGGCTATTTGCTCCGGCCGATCTCTTCGATGATCCGGCTCACCCAGTCGCCCAGCACCGGGATGAAATCCATGCTCGAGAGCATCTGCACCAGGATCGACACCAGCAGCGTCGCCCCCAGCACCGAGCCCAGCCCGAAGGCCAGGCCGCGATAGAGCTGAAAGGCGCCCAGCTTCCACAGGCTGTCGTGCAGGCGGATGAAGCGGTGGCGGTTCAGCCGCGCCACTTCCGCGCGCAGGGCGAGGACCTCTTCGGCCAGCCGCGCCGAATCGGAAACAGGCGCCGGGGGCGCTGCGGGGTCGGC
>JALWTH010000178.1 GCA_027082975.1 Paracoccaceae bacterium
GACCAGCACCCGGATCACCGCGTCAGGGCCGATCGCCCCCACCGGCCGGCCATTCTCCACCACCGTCAGCGGCGCGCCCGCTTCGATCACCGCCTGGGCCACATCGGCGATCCGGGCCGAAGCCTCGATCTCGGGCCCCTGCCCCGCGGCCCCCGCCTCCATCACGGCGGCCACGCTGAGCACCTTGGCGCGCGGCACATGGCGGGTGAATGCGGCCACGTATTCGTCGGCCGGCTCCAGCACCAGCTCTTCGGGCGTCGCCACCTGGATGATGCGCCCGCCCTTCATGATGGCGATGCGGTCGGCGAGGCGAATCGCCTCGTCGAAATCGTGGGTGATGAAGACGATGGTCTTTTTCAGCATCGACTGCAGGCGCAGGAATTCGTCCTGCATTTCGCGCCGGATCAGCGGGTCAAGCGCCGAGAACGGCTCGTCGAGAAACCATATCTCCGGCTCCACCGCCAGCGAGCGGGCAATGCCCACGCGCTGCTGCTGGCCGCCGGATAGCGCGCGCGGAAAATCACCCTCGCGCCCCCTGAGCCCGACCAGCCCGATCACCTCCCGGGCGCGGGCGCGCGCCTGATCGGCCTTCACCCCCTGCACGCTCAGCGGAAAGGCGACATTATCCAGCACGTTGAGATGCGGCAGCAGGGCAAAGTGCTGGAACACCATGCCCATCTTGTGGCGGCGAAGCTCGATCAGCGCGCGCTCGCTCATCTTCAGCAGGTCCTGCCCGTCGATGAAGATCTCGCCGAAGCTCGGCCGGATCAGCCCCGCCAGCAGCCGCAGCAGGGTGGACTTGCCCGAGCCCGACAGGCCCATGATGACGAAGATTTCGCCCTCGCCAATCTCCAGAAAGGCGTGGCGCACGGCGCCGATCAGGCCGAATTTGGCGAGCGAGCCGTCATCGGGCGGGACATTTTCGGCGCCGAAGACATGACCGATCGCGGTCGCGTCGCCATAGACTTTCCACAGCACCCTGCAGGCGAGTTTTGCCGGTCTGCTCATGCGGGGACCCGTTCTTGCCGATGAAAGGGCAGGGCCGCCACGGCCCCGCCCGAGGCCCGGCCTACTGGCCGATCCACGCCTTCCAGCGGGCTTCGTTCTCGTCCATCCAGGCGTCCACCACATCCTCGATGCTCTCGCCCTCCAGATCGACGGCCGCGACCATCGCGCTCATCTCGTCATTGGAGAGCGTATAGGCCTGAACCGCCTTCCAGGCGCCGGGCCATTTCTCGGCCATGCCGGCCCAGGCGGCCTTCCAGATCGGCCCGCGCGGCTTGCCGCAATCATAGGCCTTGTCCGGGTTCACGCCCACCGAAGGATCGCTGTAACACTCTGGCGTATAAGGCGGAAATTCGACGAACTCGCCCTCGTATTTGGCCGGCGCCCAATGCGGCACATAGACCCAGAGCATGATCGGCGCCTGGCGCTGATAGGCGCTTTCGAGCTCGGCAAACAGCGCCGCATCGGTGCCCGCATGGACCACCTCGAAGGGCAGGCCCAGCGCCTCGACGCGCTCGTCGTCAAAGCCGCCCCAGGTGACCGGCCCGCCCACATAGCGCCCCTTTGGCGCGGTTTCGGGGGTGGCGAAGGCGGCGGCGCATTGCTCGCTCTTGAGCGCCTCCCAGTCCGGCAGGCCCGGGCACCGCTCCTTCATGTAGAGCGGATACCACCACTCCTCGATCGCCTGCATCCCGGTCTCGCCGGCATTGACCACCTTGCCCGAGGCCACTGCCTCGTCCAGCGCCTCCTGGCCGGTGGTGGCCCAGATCTCCATGGCAAGGGTCAGATCGCCGGTCTTGAGCCCGGCAAATTGGGCGATGTAGTCGGCCTGCACATATTCGACATTGTAGCCGGCCTCTTCGAGAATCGCCCCCATGATCTGGCTGTTGATCAGCTGGCCGGACCAGTCGTGCAGGGTGATCTTGATCGGATCGGTGCTCTCCACTTCCGCAATGGCCGCGGTGGTGACGAAAGCACCGGCAAGGGCGCCGGCAAGGGCGCTTTTGATGATTTGCCGCATAGGACACCTCCCAGGTTTTCAGGCGCGGGTTTGCCCCGCATGGCAGAAGGGTGCCGGGGAATCCCTCACAGGTCAACAATTTCCATCATTTTTCACGGAAAATATTGACTTATTGTTGTATTTTGTGGGTATTGACGGGGCCGGGCGGAGCGTCCGGCCATATCATGGCCCCATGTCCAGCCGCTGCAGGAGAGCCCGCGATGCACGCAGAGCCGTTCGAGCCGAACCAGCGCGAACAGGAGATTCTCGACGAGATCCGCCTGGCCGGCGGCTCCTGCCGGGTGGGCTACCTGGCCGAGCGTCTCGGGGTCTCGGACGAGACCATCCGGCGCAATATCAAGGCCTTGCAGGCTCGCGCCATGGTGCGCAAGGTGCATGGCGGGGTGCTGCTGGGCGATGCGATGAGCCTGACCGAGCAGCCCTTTCAGACCCGGATGCGCAGAAATGCCGGGGCCAAGCGGCGCATCGCCGCCAGGCTGGCCGAACTGGTCTCGGACGGCGATTCGCTGTTTCTCGATATCGGCACCACCACCGCCTATGCCGCCCAGGCCCTGCGCCGCCGGAAGCGGCTCTATGTGGTGACCAATTCGCTCACCGTCGCCTCCACCCTGACCTCGATCAACGATAACCGGGTCTTCTTTCCCGGCGGCGAGCTGCGCAGCCACGACGGGGGCGTGTTTGGCGCTCAAGCCGTTGATTTCATGCGACAATTCAATGTCCAGCACGCGATCCTCTCGATCGGGGCGATCAATGCCGATAGCGGCTTCATGCTGCACGACCTGAGCGAGGCCGAGCTTTCGCGCACCATCGCCGGCAATGCCCGCACCCGCATCGTCCTCGCCGACAGTTCCAAATTCGCCCAGCGCGCGCCGGTCACCCTGGCCGATCAGGATGCGCTGGACATCCTGATAAGCGAGGCCGCGCCGCCGCCGGACATTGCCGGGATGCTCGAAAGGCGCGACATTGCGCTCCTGCTGGCTGACTGAGGAGAAAGGCGCGTGAACGAATATCTGACCAGAGCCCTGGAAATCACCGACAAGGCGCAGGCGATCCCGCTTGCCCATTTCCGCCGCGGGCTCGACATCCTCCACAAGGCCGACCAGAGCCCGGTCACCGAGGCCGATCAGGCCACCGAGCGCTTCATCCGCGAGGCCCTGCAGGCGGCTTTCCCGGAGCACGGGATCATCGGCGAGGAATATGATCAAAAGCGCACCGAAAGCGCCCTCTCCTGGATCATCGACCCGATCGACGGCACCCGCGCCTTCATCTCCGGGATGCCGCTGTTTGGCATGTTGCTGGGGCTGCTGGAGCATGGCGCGCCGCGCCTCGGGGTGGTGCGGATGCCGGGGCTGGGCGAGGTCTATAGCGGCGACGGGGCGCGCGCAGAGATGAATGGCGCGGCGCTGAAAACGGCCGCGACCACCGATCTCGGCGCGGCGATGCTCTATATCAACGAGGCCGACAAGATCCTGCGCGACGCGCCCGAGACCTTTGCCCGGCTCAACGGCGCCGCGCGCGACCGCCGCTTCGCCTACGATTGCTATCCGCATATGCTGCTGGCGGCGGGCCATGTGGATGCCTGCGTCGATTTCGACCTGAAGCCCTACGACTTCCTGCCGCTGGTGCCGGTGGTCGAGGGCGCGGGCGGCGTGATCACCGACTGGCGGGGCGCGCCGCTGACGCTTGCGAGCGACGGGCGCGTCGCGGCCGCCGCCACCCCGGCGCTTCACCGGCAACTCCTTGCTTTATTGAGGTAAAATGGCACAACACGCGGCAAAACACCTGATCATCGGCGGCGGCATCATCGGCTGCTCCATCGCCTACCATCTGGCCAGACGCGGTGAAAGGGATGTGGTGCTGCTGGAGCGCGCGGGGCTCACCGAGGGCGCCACCTGGCACGCCGCCGGGCTGGTCGGCCAGCTGCGGTCCTCGCGCAACACCACCCGGATGCTGATGCAGAGCGTCGCCATGTATGCGCGCCTCGAAGCCGAGACCGGGCTTGCCTGCGACTGGAAGCAGACCGGTTCGCTGCGCCTTTGCGCCAGCCGCGACCGGCTTCTGGAAGCGCGCCGTCTCGCCACCATGGCCAGGAGCTTTGGCCTCGAGATGCAGATGATCTCGCCCGCAGAGGCGCAGGCGCTGTTTCCCTACATCTCCACCGAAGGGCTCACCGGCGCCGCCTTCATCCCCAGCGACGGCCATGTGGACCCGGCCGGGCTGTGCCTGTCCATCGCCGCCGGCGCGCGCCTGCACGGGGCCGATTTGCGCCAGGGCGTCGAGGTCACCGATTTTGTGATCAAAAAAGGGCGAATCACCAGCGTCGAGACCAGCGAAGGCGCCTGGGAAGCCGAGACCGTCACCCTCGCCGCGGGCATGTGGAGCCGCGAACTGGGCGCCCGCCTCGGCCTCGCCATCCCCACCTGCGCGCTCGAGCATCAATATGTCGTCACCGAGCCGATCCCCGATTTCCCCGACGGCCTGCCGACCCTGCGCGACCCGGACCGGCTGGTCTATTACAAGCCCGACGCGGGCGGCCGCCTGCTGGTCGGCGGCTACGAGGACGACACGCCGCCCTTTGGCGCGCACGGCATCCCCGGCCGCTTCGTGCGCCAGCTTCTGCCCGACAATCTCGACCGCTTCGCGCCGCTGGCCGAACGCGCCGCGATCACCACCCCGGTGCTCAACGAAGTCGGCATCCGCCAGGTGATCAACGGCCCGATCCCCTATTCGGCGGACGGCGATTTCATCATGGGGCCGGTGCCGGGGCTTGCAAACCTGATGCTCGCCACCGGCTTCCTCTACGGCATCGCCGCCGGCGGCGGGGCCGGCGAGATGATCGCCGAATGGCTGACCGAGGGCCGCCCCTCGCTCGACCTCTGGCCGCTGGACAACCGCCGCTTCGGCCCCCATCACGGGGCGCGTGCCTTCATGTATCCGCGCGCGGTCGAGCATTACGCCCACCATTACAAGCTGCGCCCGCCCGGCGCCGAGGCCGAGGCCGTGCGCCCCCTGCGCCGCTCGCCCTTCTACGACCGGCTCAAGGCAAAAGGCGCGGTTTACGGCAGCAAGAACGGCTGGGAGCGCCCGCTCTGGTTCGCGCCCGCCGGCGTCGCCCCGATGGACCAGCTCGACTTCCTCGACCCGGGCTGGAAGACCCACACCGCCGCCGAGCACAAAGCGGTGCGAGAAGGCGTCGCGCTGTGCGACCAGTCGAGCTTCGCCAAGTTCGAGCTGGCCGGCCCGGGCGCCCTCGCCGCCCTGCAGCGCCTCGCGGTCAGCAATATGAACAAGCCCGTGGGCAGCGTGATCTACACGCAAATGTGCAATGAAAACGGGGGCATAGAGGCCGACCTGACCATCACCCGGCTGGACGAGCAGCGCTTCTACATCGTCACCGGCGCCGCTTTCGGCACCCATGACAGCGACTGGATCCGCCGCCACCTGCCGGACGATGCAATCCTCACCGAGGTCACTTCCGCGCGCGCCGTGCTCAATATCATGGGGCCGATGGCGCGCGAGGTGCTGGCCAGCGTCGCCGAGGGCGACCTGTCCAATGCCGCCTTCCCCTTCGCCACCGCGCGCGAAATCTTCATCGGCGCCGCCCCGGTGCGCGCGATCCGCATCGGCTATACCGGCGAGCTGGGCTGGGAGCTGCATATCCCCACCGAATTCGCCCTCCACGTCTTCGACCTGCTCGAAGAGGCCGGCGCCGGGGATGCGCACGATCAG
>JALWTH010000179.1 GCA_027082975.1 Paracoccaceae bacterium
CCCTCTGGGCGCGCCTCACCGGGCGCGGCGGGGTTTGAAGCCAGCCCCCCCTTCCTCTTGCCCTAAATATCCCCGCCGGAGGCCTCGAATCTCCGCGCCGCAGGCGCGGCGCTTGCAAAACCGGCGTCGTGCCGCTAGCAGGTGGCCACCCAATGCAAAGGAGCGCCCGGATGGAAGAGCTGCGGCAGAAATACCTCACCGCCATCGCCGATGCGGCCGACGAAGCCGCGCTGGAACAGATCCGCATCACCGCGCTGGGCAAGAAGGGCGAGGTCTCGCTGAAAATGCGCGAACTGGGCAGGATGAGCCCCGAAGAGCGCAAGATTGCCGGCCCGGCGCTGAACGCGCTGAAGAACGAGCTCAACGCCGCCCTTGCCGCGAAAAAGGCCGCGCTCGCCGATGCCGCCCTTGACGCGCGCCTCAGGGCCGAGTGGCTCGACGTGACCCTGCCCGCGCGCCCGCGCCGCCAGGGCACGGTCCACCCGATCAGCCAGGTCACCGAAGAGGTCATCGCGATCTTTGCCGAGATGGGCTTTGCCGTCGCCGAGGGACCGCAGATCGAGACCGACTGGTACAATTTCGACGCGCTCAACATCCCCCCCCACCACCCGGCGCGGCAGGAATTCGACACCTTCTACATGCACCGCGAAGAGGGCGACGAGCGCCCGCCCCATGTGCTGCGCACCCATACCAGCCCGGTGCAGATCCGGGCGATGGAGCAGCAGGGCGCGCCGATCCGCATCATCGCCCCGGGCCGGGTCTATCGCTCCGATTACGACCAGACCCACACGCCCATGTTCCACCAGGTCGAGGGGCTGGCGATCGACAAGGGCATCTCCATGGCCAACCTCAAATGGGTGCTGGAGGAATTCTGCCGCGCCTTCTTCGAGGTCGAGGAGGTGGAGCTGCGCTTTCGCGCGAGCCACTTCCCCTTCACCGAGCCAAGCGCCGAGGTGGACCTACGCTGCTCCTGGCAAGACGGGCAATTGAAGGTCGGCGAGGGCGACGACTGGATGGAAATCCTCGGCTCCGGCATGGTGCATCCCAAGGTGCTCGCGGCCGCCGGCGTGGACCCGGCCGAGTGGCAGGGCTTTGCCTTCGGCATCGGCATCGACCGGCTGGCGATGCTCAAATACGGCATCCCCGACCTGCGCGCCTTCTTCGACAGCGACCTGCGCTGGCTCAGCCATTACGGCTTCGCTGCGCTCGACGTGCCGACCATGCGCGCGGGGCTTTCGCGCTAGGCTCAGGACCCATCAATCCCGCGCTCACAGTCCGGCAGATTTGCTTCCTGAACAGGCGCAAGACCGCAGGAATAGTAATTCTATTTCAAGGTCTTGCAACGCATTCAGGGAGCAAATCCGCCGGACCCGAAGGGCGGAGCAGGCGCTTCATCTCAGGGGCCTTTGCCCTTGGAAAGGGGGCCCACCCTGTCCGGCGGGCAAAAACCCCCTGATATTTCGCGCCTCAAGCCGCTGTGAACGTGGGATTGATGGGTCCTGAGCCTGGGCTCAGTCCCTGCCGCCGCCGCCGGAGATGAACAGCGCGCCCCCCGCTCTGGTGCGCTTCTGCCAGACCGTCTGATCCTGCGCCTCGGCGTCGCATCCGAGCCGACCGAAGGGCGTGTCCAGCCCCCGCGCCTCGCAGGAAGCCCGCCTGGCGGCAACGGTCTCGACCGCCTCCGGGGTCAGTTCCTCCCGCTGCTTCTGGAAATGCCGCAGAACCCCCGCTGACACCAGCAGGCTCAGCGAGGTCACCACCAGTATCGGGCCGCGCATTTCCATGAAATCCATCCCTTCACACTACCAATACGGGAGAGATAGCAACAAATCGTGACAAAATTTAGGCGATAATCCCACCAATATGCGCGCATTGCCCCGGCACCGGAAACGATCCCGCCGCCGCTCGGGGCTTTCACCCGCCCAGGCAATCGGCTAAGAGCAGGGCCAGACCGACAAGACGGGACGAAACAATGAAATTCACGCTTTCCTGGCTCAGGGACCACCTCGAGACCGACGCTTCGCTGGAAGAAATCTGCGACGCCCTCACCGATCTCGGCCTTGAGGTCGAAGAGGTGATCAACCCGCTCGACCGCCTCGCTTCCTTTACCATCGGCAAGGTGAAGAAGGCCGAGAAGCACCCCGACGCCGACCGCCTGCGCGTCTGCGAGGTGGAGACCGACGAGGGCGTGAAGCAGATCATCTGCGGCGCGCCCAATGCCCGCGAGGGCATTACCGTGGTGGTGTGCAAGCCCGGCGATTACATCCCCGGCCTCGACACCACCATCAAGGTCGGCAAGATCCGCGGTGTCGAGAGCCACGGCATGATGGCCAGCGAGCGCGAACTGGAGCTTTCCGACGAGCATGACGGCATCATCGAGCTGCCCTCGGGCGAGGTGGGCGAGCGCTTCGCCGACTGGCTCGCCAGAAACCGCCCCGAGAAGGTGGACCCGGTGATCGAGATCGCCATCACCCCCAACCGCCCCGACGCGCTGGGCGTGCGCGGCATCGCCCGCGACCTCGCCGCGCGCGGGCTCGGCAGGCTGAAGCCCGAGAAGAGCGCGCAGGTGCCCGGCCGCTTCGAAAGCCCGGTCAGGGTGCGTATCGCCGATGACTGCAAGGATGAAGCCCCCCTGTTCATGGGCCGGCTGATCCGCGGCGTGAAGAACGGCCCCAGCCCCGAATGGCTGCAACAGCGCCTCAAGGCGATCGGCCTCCGGCCCATCTCGGCGCTGGTCGATATCACCAATTTCTTCACCTATGACATGAACCGCCCGCTGCATGTGTTCGACGCCGACAAGCTCGCGGGCGATTTGCGCATCCACCGCGCCGAGGGCGGCGAGAAGCTGGTGGCGCTGGACGAGAAGGAATACACCATGCCCGAGGGCGCGGTGGTGATCTCGGACGATAACGGGGTCGAGAGCATCGCCGGGATCATGGGCGGGCTGGCGACCGGGGTCACGGAAGAGACCACCAATGTCTTTCTCGAAGCCGCCCTGTGGGAGCCGGTCCAGATCGCGCGCACCGGCCGCGCGCTCAGGATCAATTCCGACGCCCGCTATCGCTTCGAGCGCGGCGTCGATCCCCTGTTCAACGCGCCGGGGCTGGAGCTTGCCACCGAGATGGTGCTCGAACTGTGCGGGGGCGAGGCGAGCGAGGTGGTGCAGGCGGGCGAGGCGCCCGACACTTCGCGCGCCTACCGGCTCGATACCGACCGGGTGAAAAGCCTCGTCGGCATGGACATCCCGGCAGACGAGCAGCGCGCCACCCTCACCGCGCTCGGCTTCCGGCTCGAGGGCGACCGGGCCTGGGTGCCCTCCTGGCGCCCGGACGTGCAGGGCGAGGCGGACCTGGTGGAGGAAGTGGCCCGCATCGCCTCGCTCACCAGGCTGGTGGGCAAGCCGCTGCCGCGCCCCGGCGAGGGCGTGCCGCGCCCGGTGCTGACGCCGATGCAGAAGCGCGAAGCCCTGGCCCGGCGCACCACCGCCGCGCTCGGCTACAACGAATGCGTGACCTACTCCTTCATCGACGCCGAGAGCGCCGCCCGCTTCGGCGGCGGCTCCGATGCCACCCGGATCGAAAACCCGATTTCGAGCGAGATGAGCCATATGCGCCCCTCGCTTCTGCCCGGCCTGCTGGCCGCCGCCGCGCGCAACCAGGCGCGCGGCTACATGGATCTGGCGCTGTTCGAGGTGGGGCCGGTCTTTTCCGGCGGCGAGCCCGAGGACATGGAGCAGATGCTGACCGGCATCCTCGTCGGCCATACCGGGCCCAGGGACCGCTTCGGCGCGCGCCGCGCGGTCGATACTTTCGACGCCAAGGCCGACCTCGAGGCGGTGCTTTCCGCCCTCGGCGCCCCCGCCCGTCTGATGCATCTCAGGGACATGAACGCATGGTGGCACCCCGGCCGCTCGGCCAGGCTCTCGCTGGGGCCGAAAAACGTGCTCGGCGCCTTTGGCGAACTGCACCCGAGGGTAATCGAGGCCGCCGGCGTGAAGGGGCCGGCGGTGGCCTTTGCCGTCCACCTCGCCCGCATCCCCTTTGCCCGCAGCAAGGGCACCACCCGCCCGGCGCTGAGAGCCAGCGACCTGCAGGCGGTGGAGCGCGATTTCGCCTTCGTCGTCGCCTCTGACGTGGAGGCACAGGCGCTGGTCAATGCCGCCCGGGGCGCCGACAAGGCGCTGATCGACGAGGTGCGGCTGTTTGACGAATTCACCGGCGGCGCGCTCGGCGAGGCTGGGCAGAAATCGCTCGCCATCACCGTGCGCCTGCAGCCGACCGACAAGACCCTGACCGACGCCGATATCGAAGCCGTCAGCGCGAAGATCATCGCCAAGGTCGAAAAGGCCACCGGCGGCGCCCTGAGGAGCTGAACCATGACGCTGAAAGTATATCTCTCCGGCGAAATCCATACCGACTGGCGCGAGCAGATCATCGCCGGCGCCGAAGGGCTCGACGTGACCTTCTCCGCCCCGGTCACCGACCACGACGCCAGCGACGATTGCGGCGTCGCCATCCTGGGGCCCGAGGACAGCAAGTTCTGGCACGACCGCAAGGGCGCCCAGATCAATGCCATCCGCACCCGCAAGGAAATCGCCGACGCCGATATCGTGGTGGTGCGCTTCGGCGAGAAATACCGCCAGTGGAACGCCGCCTTCGATGCCGGCTATGCCGCCGCGCTGGGCAAGGCGCTGATCACCCTGCACCCGCCCGAGCACGACCACCCGCTCAAGGAAGTGGACGCCGCCGCCCTGGCGGTCGCCCGCGAGCCGGCCCAGGTGGTCGAAATCCTGCGCTACACCCTCACCGGCCGCCTGCCGGAAGGATAGGGCGCACAAGCCCCGGCGCCTCCCGCCTGCCCCTGCCGCGCCGCCGGTTCCGGGGAACGTTTTCGCGCCATTCCCCTTTCCCGCCGGGGCGAAATCGGGCATCCCGGCACGCAAACGCGCGGGGGCCGTCCCGCGCCCGACAGAGAGGGACAGGAGGGACAAAGGGACCATGCTCAAGGAATTCAAGGACTTCATCGCCAAGGGCAATGTCATGGACATGGCCGTGGGCATCATCATCGGCGCCGCCTTCACCGCGATCGTGAAATCGCTGGTCGGCGACCTGATCAACCCGATCATCGGCCTTTTCACCGGCGGGGTCGATTTCACCAACAAATATGCGGTGCTCTCCGGCGAAGTCGCCCCCGGCACCAGCCTCGACGCGGCGCGCGAAAGCGGCGCGGCGATCTTCGCCTATGGCGCCTTCATCATGGCGGTGATCAACTTCCTGATCATCGCCTTCGTGGTGTTTCTGCTGGTGAAAGCGGTCAACAAGGCCAAGGAGGCCGCCGAAAAGGAAAAGGAAGCGGCGCCGGAAGCCCCGAAAGGGCCCAGCGAGGTGGAGCTTCTGACCGAGATCCGCGACGCGCTGGTCGCGAAGTAATCGCTGTTTTCGTTTCCCGAAAAGGTCCGCCCCGGCGGGCCTTTTCCTTTTGCGCTTCCGGCGGGATCCGCCGCCGGGGGGGGTGGGGAGCGGCGCCGCTCGGGCGCAAATGCTCATCTTCGAGGTGCGGGGCCTCTCGGCCCGGCCGCGTGACATGCCTGCACCCTGCAGCGCAGGGCCTCGCAAGAGTCTTTGCCGTGGTACCGGAACCGACCCTCCCAGCAAAAGGTTAACGGCGCCAAAACCCACCGCCCGCCCCTTCTTCTGTTCGCAAATATCCCGGGGGGTCCGGGGGGCAGCGCCCCCC
>JALWTH010000180.1 GCA_027082975.1 Paracoccaceae bacterium
CCCCAACGCCCCGCGCATCCGCCTCGCCTACAAGACCGGCACTTCGTATGGCTACCGCGACGCCTGGGCGATCGGCTTTGACGCAGAGCACGCAATCGGCGTCTGGATGGGGCGCGCGGACGGCACCCCGGTGCCCGGCGCCTTTGGCGCCGAGCTTGCCGCGCCGGTGCTGTTCGAGGCCTTCTCCCGGCTCAAGCCGCGCCTCGCCCCGCTCGGCCCGCCGCCGCCCGGCACGCTGCTGCTCTCCGGCGCCGGACTGCCGGAGCCGCTGCGCGAATTTCACCCGCGCGACGCCCTGTTTGCCGCCCCGGCCGGCGCACCGGTCATGGCTTTCCCGCCCGATGGCGCAGTGGTCGAGACAGACGGCGCGCCGCTGGTGGCAAAGGTGCGCGAGGGCCGCGCGCCCTTTACCTGGCTGGCCAATGGCGCCGCCCTGCGGGTCGGGGCCAGGCGGCGCGAAGTCGAGCTTCCCCTGACCGGCCCCGGCTTCTACACCCTCAGCGTGATCGACGCCGAAGGCCGCACCGCGCGGGCGGAGGTGGAGCTGCGATAGGCCAGCCCTCCCCAGGATCGAACCCGGGACCGGAGAAATGCGCCCTATGCAGGTGCCTCGGTCAGCCGCAGATAGGGCAGAACCGCGTCGTAGTCGCCGAACTTCTCCCGCGCCTCGTCGTCCGAGACCCCGAGCCCGATGATCACCTCGTCGCCGGGTTTCCAGCCGGCGGGCGTGGCGATCGGCGCCTTGTCGGTGGCCAGCACCGCATCCACCGCACGGACGATCTCGCCGAAATCCCGACCCACCGACATCGGATAGATCAGCATGAAGCGGATCTTCTTGTCCGGCCCGATCAGGAAGGTCGCGCGCACCGTGGCGCTGTCGGCGGCGGTGCGCCCATCGGGCAGGTAGGCTTCGGCGGGCAGCATGTCGAGCGCCTTGGACACCGCCAGATCGGTATCGGCGATGATCGGAAAATCCGGCTTCGAACCGGAAAAGGTCTCGATATCGGCCTTCCACTTGCGGTGCTCCTCGACCCCGTCCACCGACAGGCCGATCACCTTGACCCCGCGCGCTTCCCATTGCTCGGCCCGCTGCGCCACGGCCCCGAACTCGGTGGTGCAGACCGGGGTGAAGTCCTTGGGATGGGAAAACAGCAGCGCGTAGCTGTCGCCGATCCAGTCGTGAAAGGTGATCTCGCCCTGATCCGTCATGGCGGTGAAGTTGGGCACGGTGTCATTCAGTCTCAGTCCCATTTCTCTCTCCTCGAGTGGCTGGGTGGGTGTTCGCTTTTGCTCCAGTTTAGATAGATTCTAAATTACTGGATTCCAGACCCCACGTCAAAAGGTCGCAGCTGAAACATTTGATCAAATTTCGCCACGCCGCTTGCATGCCTCCGCATACGGTGACAGTTTGCCGTCAGACACAGGAGATTCCCATGATCGAAAAGCGCGATTTCTACATCAATGGCCAGTGGGTCGCTCCGGCCACGGCCAATGACCTGCCGGTCATCGACCCCTCCACCGAAGAGCCCTGCGCGGTGATCTCGCTGGGCGGCGATACCGATACCGATGCCGCGGTGGCCGCGGCCAAGGCTGCCTTCGCCACATGGGCCTTCAGCACGAAGGAAGAGCGCCTCGCCCTGATCCGCAGGATCCTCGAGCTCTACAATTCCCGCGCCGATGACCTGGCCGAGGCGATGAGCCTCGAAATGGGCGCGCCGATCGACATGGCGCGCACGCAGCAGGTGGGCGCGGGCAGCTATCATATCGACAATTTCATCAAGGCGCTGGAGAGCTTCGAATTCACCCGCCCGCTCGGCCCCCACGCGCCCGAAGACCGCATCCTCTACGAGCCGGTCGGCGTTACCGCCCTGATCACGCCGTGGAACTGGCCGATGAACCAGATCACGCTCAAGGTCGTCGCCGCACTCGCCGCCGGCTGCACCATGGTGCTGAAGCCCTCGGAAATCGCCCCGCTCTCGGCCATGATCTTCAGCGAGATCATGCACGAGGCCGGCACGCCGGCCGGTGTCTACAACATGGTCAACGGCGACGGGCCGGGCGTCGGCACCCGCCTTTCCGGCCACCCGGATATCGACATGGTGAGCTTCACCGGCTCCACCCGCGCCGGCATCGCCATTTCGAAAAACGCCGCCGAAACCCTCAAGCGCGTCCACCTCGAGCTAGGCGGCAAGGGGGCCAACATCATCTTCGCCGATGCCGACGAAAAGGCCGTGAAGCGCGGCGTGCTGCACATGATGAACAATACCGGCCAGTCCTGCAATGCCCCCTCGCGGATGCTGGTGGCGCGCGAAATCTACGACCAGGCCATCGAGATCGCCCGCGAAACCGCCGAAAAGGTCGCCGTCGGCCCCGCCAGCGAGCCCGGCCGCCATATCGGCCCGGTGGTCAGCCAGGCCCAGTACGACAAGATCCAGACCCTGATCCAGAAGGGGATCGACGAGGGCGCGCGCCTCGTCACCGGCGGCCTCGGCCGGCCCGAAAACCTCAACCGCGGCTATTTCGTCCGCCCCACGGTGTTTGCCGACGTGAGCAACGACATGACCATCGCGCAGGAGGAAATCTTCGGCCCGGTCCTCTCCATGATCCCGTTCGAGAGCGAGGAAGAAGCGGTGCGCATCGCCAATGACACGCTCTATGGCCTGACCAACTACATCCAGACCACCGACCCGGAGCGGGCCAAACGCGTCGCGCGACAGATGCGCTCGGGCATGGTCGAGATGAACGGCAAGCCCCGCGCCCCCGGCGCTCCCTTCGGCGGCTACAAGCAGTCCGGCAACGGCCGCGAGGGCGGCGCCTGGGGGATCGAGGATTTCCTCGAGGTCAAGGCCGTCTCCGGCTGGACAGACTGAGCAGCCCCTTTCATCTTTCGCCAAATACTCCGGGGGGCACGGGGGGCAGCGCCCCCCGCCGGTCGGATTGCGCCAGCAATCCGAAATCACCCCCGCCGCACGATCACCGACCCCACCGAATAGCCGGCACCGAATGAACAGATCACCCCGGTATCCCCCGGCTCCAGGTCACTGGAATACTTGGAAAAAGCGATGATCGAGCCGGCCGAGGAAGTATTGGCGTAATCCTGCAGGATATTGGGCTGCTCTCCCGGCTCGGGCACGCGCCCCAGCACCTTGCGGCCGATGAAATCGTTCATCGCCTTGTTGGCCTGGTGCAGCCAGAGCCGCTTGAGGTCCTCCGGCGCAATGCCGTTATCCTCGAGGTGATCGAGGATGTGCTGGGAGACGATCGGCAGCACCTCCTTGAACACCTTGCGCCCGTTCTGCATGAACTGCATGTCGCGCCGATCCGCCATGCCGTGGGGCCGGGTGCGGCGCAAAAAACCGTTGTTGTTCCGTATGTTATTGGAAAACCGGGTGAGGCAGCGGGTGGAGACGATCTCGAAATGCGCGCCCGCCGCGTCCTCCTTGCGCTCGAGCAGGGTGGCGGTGGCGACATCACCAAAGATGAAGTGGCAGTCGCGGTCGCGCCATTCCAGATGACCAGAGCAGATCTCCGGGTTCACCACCAGCGCGCGGCGGGCCGAGCCGGCGCGGATCATGTCGGCGGCGGCCTGGATGCCGAAGGTGGCCGAGGAGCAGGCCACGTTCATGTCGAAGGCAAAGCCGGTCGCGCCCAGAAGCTCTTGAATTTCAATGGAAATCGCCGGGTAGGGGCGCTCGTGGTTGGAAGCGGCGCAGATGATGAGATCCACCTCCTCGCCCGCGCGCCCGGCGGCTGCCAGCGCCTTTCGAGCCGCATCAAGCCCGATCTCGGCCATCACCCCCGGCTCGCTGTCAGCGCGCTCGCGCAGCAGGGGGTGCATCACGTCGGGGTCGAGAATCCCTTTCTTGTCAAGCACATGGCGCTGGTGGATGCCCGAGGCCTTGACGATGAATTCCTCGCTCGAATGGCCGATCGGCTCGGCCTCCCCCGCCTCGATCGCGGCCGCGTTCGCGGCATTCTGCTTGTCAGCGAAGGTATTGAAAGCCTTGACTAATTCGGCATTGCTGATGGTCTCGGGCGGGGTAAAGACGCCGGTGCCGGTGATGACGGGCTGGTGCATTTTGCGCTCCTGAAGCTTTGCGCCACTCAAGCAGGATTGGCGCGAAATGGCAAGGTTCGCGCCGCGCGGACATATGTCAAAACGGGCATTTTGCCTTGAAAGTCAATCCCTTGCCGCCATCGGGGTGGCGCAGGCGCAGGCTCTCGGCGTGCAGCATCAGTCGCGGGGCGTCGCGCGCCGGGCCCTCGGCATAGAACGGATCGCCGAGGATCGGGTGGCCGATCTCCTTCATGTGCACGCGCAGTTGGTGGCTGCGCCCGGTCTGCGGCATCAGGCGCAGGCGGGTGGCGCCCTCTTCATGGCGGATCAGCTTCCAATCGGTCACCGCCGCGCGGCCGTTCTCGATATCCACGCGCTGGCGCGGGCGGTTCGGCCAATCCACCGCCAGCGGCAGGTCCACGCGCCCCTCCCGCGCGGCAACATGCCCGTAAACCATTGCGATATATACCTTTTTGACCTGCCTTTTTTCGAATTGCAGGCCCAGATGCCGCTGCGCATGGGCGGTCAGGGCAAAGACCATGATGCCGGAAGTGTCCCGGTCGAGCCGATGCACCAGCAGCGCTTCCGGGAAGGCCGCCTGCACCCGCGCGAGCAGGCAATCGGCCAGATGCGCCCCCCTGCCCGGTACCGAAAGCAGGCCCGAGGGCTTGTCGACCAGCAGCAATTCGTGGTCGTGATGGAGCACCTTCAGCGGGGTGTCGGGCGGGGCATAGCTATCCATGCCGCCGCCATAACCGGGTCGTGCGCGGGGGAAAAGGCGAAAATGTCCCGGTCTCAATCAGGCGAAGCGCTCCATCAGCTTCATGCCGAGGAAGCCGCCGAGGATGATCGAGGCCAGCGTCAGCCCCGAGCCCAGCGCCAGAGTCGACCAGCCGGTGAGGCCCTGGCCCACCGTGCAGCCCAGCGCCAGCACCCCGCCAAAGCCCATCAGCACCGCGCCGATCAGGTTGCGGATGGTGTCGGCGGTGCCGTTGAAGCCGGCGAGCGCGAACTTACCCCGGCTGATCGCGCTGAGGAAGGCGCCGAGGATGGTGCCGCCCACCGTGGCGACGCCAAAGCCCGCCGTGCTATAGGCGGTAAACCGCATCAGGTAGTCGATGCTCTGGCCGCTCGGGCGGGCGAAGGTGAGGGAGATCAGGGTCGGGTTGTCGGCGAATTCGTCGTAGGTGAGCGCCGTCAGCAGCCAGCCCGCCACCACGCACAGGCCGATGCCGATCGCGGCGATGAGATGGGCGGGCGAGGTGCGAAAGCTGCGGTCCGCGAGCGCCCAGACGAGGATCCCCCCGGCGACGACGACCAGCGCCACCAGCCCGGCCGTGTCCGGCGCCATCCCGGTGAGGCCGGCGAGGATCGAGCCCAGCCGCTGATCCGCGATGCCATGCGCCGAAAGGTCGCTCATCAGTGGCGAGAACACCGCCACGCGAAACGGCCCCAGCAGCCCGCCGATGGTCATGAAGGCGGAAATGCCGATCACGATCAGCACCATCAGCGAGCGCATGTCGCCGCCGCCGGTGCGCACCAGGTTCTTGGAAACGCAGCCGCCCCCCAGCACCATGCCGATGCCGAAGACCAGCCCGCCGACGATATTGGACCCCCAGACGAAATTCGCGCCGGTATACATGGAAAGCGACATGTCGGCCAGGCCCGCGCGCTCAAGCCAGGCCACGCCGAGCATCGCCACGGCGCCGGCCATCAGCCACGAGCGGAAGCGGCGAAAATCGCCAAAGGCGTTGATATCGGAGATCGACCCCATGGTGCAGAAATTGGTCCGCTCGACGATGAAGCCGAACACGATCCCGATCACCAGCCCGCCCCAGCCGAGATAAAAGGCGGGGTTTTCGAGCATGATTTCCTTCCAGCCTTCCAGCATCTGTCCCTCCCTGTCAGGCCCGGTCCCGCGCCGGGCTCATATCGTCACATTGCGTTATCATTATATGAAGCCACGCGATTTGCCAAAGCCTTTGTGCGTTGAACCGCGCGCGCGCCCGGCGTATCACGGAGAAAACAGCCGGGAGACCATGGAGACGCGCATGGCCATTCATCTCTACAAGGGCGACCTGCCGGACGGGCTCGATCTCGGGCCGGTGGTGGCGATCGACTGCGAGACCATGGGACTGAACCCGCATCGCGACCGGCTGTGCCTGGTGCAGATGTCGGGCGGCGACGGCGAGGCGCATCTGGTGCAGATCGCCCCCGGGCAGCGTGCGGCGCCGAACCTGCAGGCGATACTGGCCGACCCGGATGTGCTGAAGCTGTTTCACTTCGGCCGGTTCGACATCGCCGCCCTGTATCACGCCTTTGGCACGCTGGCCGCGCCGGTCTATTGCACCAAGATCGCCTCGAAGCTCGTGCGCACCTATACCGACCGCCACGGGCTCAGGAACCTGCTCGCGGAGCTTCTGGGCGTGGATATCAGCAAGCTCCAGCAGATGAGCGACTGGGGGGCCGAGGAGCTGAGCGCGGCGCAGCTCGAATATGCGGCCTCCGACGTGCTCTACCTGCACCGCCTGCGCGAAGTGCTCGATGCGCGGCTTGCGCGCGAGGGGCGCACGGCGCTGGCTGAGGCCTGTTTCGACTTCCTCCCCCACCGCGCGCTGCTCGATCTGGAAGGCTGGCCCGAGACCGATATCTTCGCCCATTGAGGTCTCGTTTCGGCCCGGTGTCGGCAATGCCCCGCCGGCACGGTGCGCCACCCCTTGGCTCATGGCCCGGGCGTGCTAAACAGCGGGCAAAGCAAGCGGAGCGCCCATGGCCGCCCATGACAACACCTATTCGCGCCTGATCGCCTGGCTCAGGGTCCTGCTGCCGGTACTGGCGCTGGTGCTGCTCTCGACCATGTTCCTGATCGCCCGCACCATCGACCCGAACCGCGCGCTGGCCTATGCCAAGGTCAACCTTGACAACCTGACCCGCAGCCAGCGCGTCAGCGCCCCCCGGTTTTCGGGCGTGACCGAAGACGGCGCGGCGCTGTCCTTTTCCGCCGCTACCGCCGAGCCCGACCCGGACGATCCCGGCAGCTTTTCGGTGATCGGCATGAATGCCGAGATCGCCACCCCGGACGGGGGCGAAGTGCAGATCACCGCCGGGCGCGCCGATGTGGACAATACTTCCAACACGCTCACCATGAGCGGCGGCGTGGTGCTCGAAAGCTCCACCCGCTACCATATCGAAGCCGAGGGACTGCGCGCCGGCATGGACCGGACCTGGGCCGAGAGCATCGGCCCGGTCACCGCCCGCGGCCCCGGCGGCGAGATCGTCGCCGGCCGGGTGGCCCTGGAGCGACGCGGCGGCGGGGCTGGCACATACCTTCTGGTTTTCAAGGACGGGGTAAGGATGATATACACGCCCCCGATTGCCGAAAGCGAATGAGGCCCAGCAGATGAACAAGACAACAGCAGCAGTTTTGGCAATCTTCCTGACCGTCTTCATTCCTGCATCCCTGGCCGCTCAGGGCACCCAGGTTGCCTTTGGCGCTTTCAGCCACGATCCAACGCTGCCGGTTGAGATCACCGCCGATGCGCTGCGGGTCAATCAGGCCGATGGCAGCGCCGAATTTCGCGGCAATGTCGAAATCGGCCAGGGAGAGATGCGCATGTCGGCAGAGCTGGTGCGGGTCGAATATGCCACCGGCGAAGATGCCACCGGGCAGATCTCGCGCCTGATCGCCTCGGGCGGCGTGACGCTTGTCAGCGGCGCCGAAGCGGCCGAGGCCCAGAGCGCCGTCTACTCGATCGACGACGCCACCATCACCATGACCGGCGGGGTGCTCCTGACACAGGGGCAGAATGCGCTCTCCGCCGACCGGCTGATCGTGGACCTCAGGAGCGGCACCGGGCGGCTCGAAGGCCGGGTCAAGACCATCCTGCAGACGGACAGCAAGTAATGTCCGCACCCCCGCCCCATCCACCGGAACTGGCCCTTGCCGAGGGTAGCGCGGGGCTCAGAGTCATGGGGCTGCGCAAGAGCTACCGCAAGAAGCCGGTGATCCGCGATGTGTCGATGGAGCTCAAGCGCGGCGAGATCATCGCGCTGCTCGGCCCCAACGGCTCGGGCAAGACCACCTGCTTTTATGCCATTGCCGGGCTGGTCAGCCCCGATGCCGGACAGGTCACCATCGACGGGCGCGACATCACCTACCTGCCCATGTACCGGCGCGCGCGCGCCGGCATCGGCTACCTGCCGCAGGAGATGAGCGTGTTTCGCGGCCTCAATGTCGAGGACAATATCCTCGCCATCCTCGAAATCGCCGAAAAGGACCGCCACAAGCGCCGCGAGCGGCTGGATGAGCTGCTGAGCGATTTCTCCATCACCCACCTGCGCCACGCCTCGGCGCTGGCGCTTTCGGGCGGCGAGCGGCGCCGGGTCGAGATCGCCCGCTGCCTCGCCGCCAACCCGAAATATCTCCTGCTGGACGAACCCTTTGCCGGGGTCGATCCGATCTCGGTCGATGAGATCCGCAGCCTCGTCCATGACCTGACCCGGCGCGGCATCGGCGTGCTGATCACCGACCACAGCGTGCGCGAAACCCTCGAGATCGTCGATCGCGCCTATATCCTGCACGACGGCGTGGTGCTGATGAGCGGCACCGCCGACGAAGTCATTCACGACGAAAACGTCCGCCGGGTCTATCTCGGCGACAATTTCCGCATCTCCTGACGCCTCCTCCAGCCATGGTTGACAAGAAGGGGGCACATGGCGCCAAATACACGTGATGCGTGACCCTTTCCCTGCCCGCTCCCGGCACGCGCCACCCGGCGCGCAAAGGCAGCATTGCCGCATGAGAACATGCCGGGCACGACAGGCCGGAGCCCACAGCGCATCCCCTCCCCATCAACCAGGAGCAGATATGAAATATCAAATCAGCGGCAAGCAGATCGACATTGGCGACTCCCTTCGCACCCATGTGGAACAGGAACTCGGCGAGGTAGTCAGAAAATACGCCCAGCGCCCGACCAGCGCCAATGTGGTATTTTCCAGAAATGGCGGGGCATTCATCTGCGAGGCCGTCGTCCACCTCTCCACCGGCCTGATCGCCCAGGCAAGGGGACAGGCACACGAAATCTACGCCGCCTTCGAACAATGCACCGAAAAGATGGAAAAGCAACTTCGCCGCTACAAGCGTCGGCTCAAGGACCACCACCGCCAACGCGCAAATCCGGTTGAAGTTTTCGGCGGGGCCTCCTATATCCTCGCTGCAGAAAACGGCGCAGAAGAAGAATCGGAGCCCGACAGCCTGCAACCGATGATCATCGCCGAAATGGAGACCCCTATCGCCCGGCTTTCCGTCGGCGAGGCGGTCATGCAGATGGAGTTGGCCGGCGCACCCGTCTGGGTGTTTCGGAATGAACAGACAGACGGCGTGAATGTGGTTTATCGCCGGGATGACGGCAACATAGGCTGGATCGACCCGAAAGCCGCACCATAACCAGGCCCAGGCAACAGCAGAAGCCGGGCCGAAAAGGGAAGTTGGACGACATGGACCTGGCAAACATTCTTCGGCCCGGAGCAATCAAGGTCATCCACACCGTCTCCTCGAAGAAACGCCTGTTTCATACCCTGGGAGAAATGTTTGCTGATAATTACGGGCTCGACAGCGCCACCGTAACCGCAGCCCTGCAGGAGCGCGAGGCTCTCGGCCCCACAGGCGTCGGCAAGGGCGTGGCCCTGCCGCACGCCCGACTGGCCGGGCTGGACAAGGTGGTTGGCGCTTTCCTGCGCATCGAACAGCCATTCGACTTCGATGCCGTTGACCGTCAGCCAGTGGATCTGGTCTTCGCCCTGTTCGCCCCCGAGGGCAAGGGCGTGGACCACCTCAAGGCCCTGGCCCTGGTCTCGCGCACCCTGCGCGACAGCGCCACCTGCGCCAAGCTGCGGGCCAATGAGGACCCGGCAATCCTGCACACGATCCTGACCGAAGGCCCCTCGAGCAAGGCTGCCTGATCCCGGCCGCTTGACCTGCCGGCCACATCACCACGACCAGCCAGACTGCCCTCTTCTTCTGTTCGGAAATATCCCGGGGGAGCACGAGGGGGCTGGCCCCCTCGCCCCGATTTTTCTGCGAAAAATCGCTTTCCCCGCTACCGAATTCCCATTCCTCCGGCGCTCCCGCACGGGCAGCGGTTGACACATGCCCCGCCCTCTGAAAAGCAAAGCCATGGCCGGACCAGACCAGACCCAGCCCGAAATCCTGCCCCTTGGCGCCGATGCGCTGGTGGTGCGGTTTTCGCTCACCCCCGACCTTGCCGCCAATGCCGCCGCGCAGGTCTTTGCCGGCGAGGTGGCGGCGGGCGATACCGGCGGGATCACCGAAATCGTGCCCTCGCTGGCCTCGGTGATGCTTCGCTTTGACCCCGAGCGGGTGGGGCGCGCGGCGCTAAGCGCGCGCATGGCCCGGCTCTTGCAGGGGCGCGACTGGCGCCAATGCGCCCTGCCCGCGCCGAGCCGCCGCTGGGTGATCCCGGCGGCCTTTGGCGGCGCTTATGGCCCGCAGTTCGAGGACGCGGCGGCGGCGGCGGGCATATCGGTGGCACAGGCGCTCCGGGAGCTGGCCGAAACGCGCCTCAGGGTGCTGGCGATCGGATTCGCGCCGGGCCAGCCCTTTCTCGGCCTGCTGCCGGCGCATTGGGATTTTCCGCGCCTGAGCGAACTCACCCCGCAAGTGCCCGCCGGCGCGCTGGTGGCCGCGGTGCGCCAGATCGTGCTGTTTGCCAACCCGTCGGCGACCGGCTGGCGGCAGGTGGGGCAGACCACCTTTCGCCCCTTTCGGCCCGAAAGCGCCGAGCCCTTCCCCCTGCGCGCGGGCGACGAGGTGGTGTTCGAGGCGCTCGACCACACGGCCTTTGCCGCGCTTGCCGCGCGCGGTGGCGAAGCCGCCGACATCGCCCGGCTGGAGCTGCTCGCATGAATGCGCTGGAGGTGCTTTCCGCCGGCCCCGGCGTCAGCGTGCAGGATCTCGGCCGGCCGTTTCACATGGCCTCCGGCCTTTCGCGCGGCGGCGCGGCGGACCGGCTGGCGCTGCATGAGGCCGCCGCGCTGCTGGGGCTGAAAGAGGTGGTGGCGGGCCTCGAGATGGCGGGCCTCGGCGGGCGCTTCCGCTTTGCCGCGCGCACCCGATTCGCCCTCACCGGCGCGCCGATGCGCGCGCGCCTCGACGAACAGGCGCTGGCGTGGAATGCCTCGCACATGGCCGAGGCCGGGCAGGTGCTCGAGATCGGCGGGGTGCAGGCGGGCATTTACGGCTACCTGACCCCGGCGGGCGGGATTGGCGGGCCGCAAGTGCTAGGCAGCCGGGCGGCGCATCTGGCCGCCGGGATCGGCAGCCTGGTGCAGGCAGGCGCGCGGCTCGAGATCCTGCCCGACCCGGCGCCTGACACCCCGCCGCTCAAGCTCGCCCCCGACGCGCGCTTTTGCGGCGGCACCCTGCGCATGACCCCGGGGCCGCAGACCGGGCTGTTTGCCCCCGAAACGCTGGAGCGCTTTCTCGCCACCGCCTTCACCCGCTCGCCCACGGGCAACCGGCAGGGGGTGCGGCTGGATCAGCCCGGCGCGCCTTTCGCCGCTGAGATCACCGGGCAGGCCTCGGAGGTGATCCAGGCGGGCGATGTGCAGATGACCGGCGCGGGCGTGCCCTATGTGCTGCTCGCCGAATGTCAGACCACCGGCGGCTATGCGCGGATCGGCAGCGTGATCCCGGCCGATCTCGCGCGCATCGCCCAGGCGCCCCCCGGCGCGAGCCTGCGCTTCGAGATGCTGAGCCTTGAAGAGGCCGACCGGCTCTGGCGGCCGGAAAGCGGGCTGGTCGCAGCCCTGGCCCGGCGCGCCGAGCCGCTCACGCGCGATCCCCATGACATTGCCGACCTGTTGAGCTACCAGTTGATCAGCGGCGTGGTGGCCGGCGACGAGGCGGACGAGGAGGGATGAGATGCAGACCCGGGTGGACCTCAACAGCGACATGGGCGAGGGCTTCGGCCCCTGGCGGATGGGCGATGACGCGACGCTCCTGCAGACCATCACTTCGGCCAATATCGCCTGCGGCTTTCATGCGGGCGACGCCGACGTGATGGCGGCGACCATGGCCGCGGCGCTTGAGCACGGCGTCGGCATCGGCGCCCATCCCGGCCTGCCGGACCTGCAGGGCTTTGGCCGGCGCAACATGGCGATCTCGCATGCCGAGGCGGCCAATCTGGTGGCCTACCAGCTGGGCGCGGCGCAGGCCCTGGCGAAGAGGGCCGGCGGGCGCCTGCGCCACCTGAAGTTGCACGGGGCGCTCTCGCACATGGCCGTGGCCGACCCGGCACTGGCGCGGGCCTGTTTCGAAGCGGCGCTGGCGGTGGACCCGGAAATCGTGCTGGTGGTGCTGGCGGCAACGCCGATGGAGGCGGTCGCCCGCGAGCTTGGCGCCAACTGGGCCGGCGAGATCTTTGCCGATCGCGCCTATGAGGACGACGCGCGGCTGGTCGCGCGCGGCAAGCCCGGCGCGGTGCTGCATGACGCGGATCACGCGGCGGAGCGGATATTGGCGATGCTGGAGGAAGGCGCGATCATCGCCGAAAGCGGCAAGCGCATCCCGGCGCGCATCGACACGATCTGCCTGCATGGCGACACCCCCGAAGCGGTGGAAATGGCGCGCGCGCTTCGCGCCCGGCTGGAGGCCGCGGGGCTCAAGATCCGGCCGCTACAGGAGGGATAGGCGGGGGGCGCTGCCCCCCGTGCCCCCCGGAGTATTTTCGCCAAGATGAAAGGGCGGATTTTCGCCGGGGCATGTCGCTTTCCGGTTGGCGATTTGCGGCGGTGTGCTTAGGCTTGTCTTGCCGATGGACATATTGCCGGGAGGGGCGATGCAATACCTGAAACCTGCCAGCTTCGAAGAGGCCGTGGCGATGGCCGGCGAGGCGCATGGGGATGTGCGCTTTCTGGCCGGCGGCACCGATCTGCTGGTGCGGATGCGCATGGGGCGCGTGCCGGATGTGCTGATCGACCTCAAGCATATCCCCGGCGCGCGTGACATCGTGTGCGAGGGTGGCGGCTGGCGCATCGGCGTGGCGGTGCCGGGGGCCGAACTGACCGAACATGCCGGGCTCAGGGCCGACTGGCCCGGTGTGGTCGAGGCGATCGGCCTGATCGGCTCGACCCAGGTGCAGGGGCGGGCGACCCCGGTGGGCAACCTGATGAATGCCTCGCCGGCGGCCGATTCGGTGCCCGCGCTGATCGCCGCCGGGGCCGAGGTGGAGGTGCTGGGGCCGAAAGGTGCGCGGCGCGTGGCGGTCGGGGACATCCCCACCGGGCCAGGGCAGACCAGCCTTGCGCAGGGCGAGGTGATCAGCGCGCTTTATCTGCCGCCGCGCGGGGCGCATGGGGGCGACGCCTATCAGCGCTTCATCCCGCGCACGGAGATGGATATCGCCGTGGTCGGCTGTGCGGTCAGCCTCAGTCGTGACGGCGACGTGATCACCGAGGCGCGCGTGGCGCTCGGCGCCATGGCCCCCACCGCGCTCATGGTCGAGGAAGCTGCCGCCGCGCTGGAGGGCACGACGCTGGGCGGGGAAGCACTCGCCGCACTGGGCGAGGCCGCCTCTGCCGCCGGCGAGCCGATCGACGACAAGCGCGGCACGGCGAAGTTTCGCCGCCATGTCGCCGGGGTGCTGGCGCGCCGGGTCGCGCTTGTGGCCTACGAACGAGCAGGAGGCGCGAAATGAGCATGGTCCATGTATCCGCCCGCGTGAATGGCGATGCGGTCGAGTTTCTCTGCGACAGCCGCGAGACGCTCCTCGATGTGCTGCGCGACCGGCTTGCGCTCACCGGCGCCAAGGAAGGCTGCGGCACCGGCGATTGCGGCGCCTGCAGCGTGATCTTCAACGGCCGTCTGGTCGCCTCTTGCCTGGTGCTGGGGGCCGAGGCAGAGGGGGCCGAGATCGAGACCGTCGAGGGCATGGCGGATGGCGAAAAGCTGCATCCGCTCCAGCAGAAGATCATCGAACACGCCGCGCTCCAATGCGGCATCTGCACGCCAGGCATCCTCATCGCCGCCAGGGCGCTGCTTGCGAAAAACCCCGACCCGAACGAGAAAGAAATCCGCTACTGGCTCGCCGGCAATCTGTGCCGCTGCACCGGCTATGACAAGATCATTCGCGCCATTCAGGACGCGGCTGCGGAAATGCGGGAGGAAGCCTGATGGCACTGGACGAAGGCAAGGACGTCAAGGGCGGCCACGACGCCCGCGAATACGACCACGAGGGCGAGTTCCGCCATGTGGGCACCCGCCCCGACCGCCCCGACGGGGTGGACAAGGTAACCGGCCGCGCCCGCTTCGGCGCCGATGCCTACGCGCCCGGCATGTTGCACGCAGCGATCCTGCGCAGCCCCCATGCCCATGCGCGCATTCTGAAGATCGACACCAGCCGGGCCGAGGCGCTCGAAGGGGTCAAGGCCGTGGTCACGCGCGCCGATTTTGCCTCGGGTCTCGAGGGCGAGGACTGGAACATCCTCGAAAACATCATGGCCGGCGAAAAGGCGCTTTATGACGGCCACGCCATTGCCGCCGTTGCCGCCACGTCGAAATTCATCGCCCGCGACGCGCTGGAGCTGATCGAGGTGGAATACGAGATCCTGCCCCATGTCACCGACGTGGACGAAGCCATGCAGCCCGGCGCGCCGGTGATCCGCGAAGGCGCGGCCGAGCCCGGCGTGCCAGAGGGCATGCATCCCAACGTGGTGCGCTACCACGAAAGCGGCCATGGCGATGTGGAGGCGGGCTTTGCCGAGGCGGATCTGGTAATCGAGCGTCATTTCACCACCGAGGCCACCCATCAGGGCTATATCGAGCCCCATGCCTGCCTCGCGCAGATGGGGCCGGACGGGCGCGGCGAGCTCTGGTGCACGACCCAGGGGCATTGGAACGTGCAGAAGCTCTGCGCCAAGCTGCTCGGGGTCGAGGCCAGCGCCATTCGCGTGACCGCCAGCGAGATCGGCGGCGGCTTTGGCGGCAAGACCACGGTGTTCATCGAGCCGGTCGCCATGGCGCTCGCCCGCAAGACAGGGCGCCCCGTGAAGCTGGTGATGAGCCGCGAAGAGGTGTTTCGCGCTTCGGGGCCGACCAGCTCGGCCTCCATGGATGTGCGCATCGGCATGAAGAAGGACGGCACCATGACGGCGGCCGAGGGCACCTTCCGCCTGCAAGGCGGCGCCTTTCCCTATGCGCCGATGGAGTTCACCGCCATGTGCGCCTTTGCCTGCTACGACCTCAAACATGTGCGCCAGCGCGGCTTTGACGTGATGACGAACCGCCCCAAACAGGCCGCCTACCGCGCGCCGGGCTCACCCATGGCCGCCTTTGCGGTGGAAAGCGTGGTCGATGAACTGTGCCAGAAGCTGGGGCTCGACCCGATCGAGGTGCGGCTGAAGAACGCCGCCCGCGAGGGCACCAGGGCCAGCTACGGGCCGACCTATCCGCGCATCGGCCTGGTCGAGACGCTCGAGGCCGCCCGCGCGCATCCGCATTATTGCGCACCGCTCGGCCCCAATCAGGGGCGCGGCGTATCCTGTGGCTTCTGGTTCAATTTCGGGGGCGAAACCTCGGTGACGCTGGCGCTGTCCATGGACGGCACCGCCCAGATCGCCGTGGGCACGCCCGATATCGGCGGCTCGCGCGCCTCCATGGCGCTGATGGCGGCCGAGGAGCTGGGCATCCCCTACGAGGATGTCCGGGTGACCATCGCCGACACAGCCAGCCTCGGCTATAACGAGATCAGCCACGGCTCGCGCGTGACCTATGCCTCGGGGCTGGCCGTGATCAAGGCCGCCCGCGACGCAAAGCGCAAGCTCATCGCGCGCGCCGCCGACAAGTGGGGGATCGACCCCGAGGCGGTGGAGTGGCGCGACGGGGCGGCGCATCCGGCGGGCGAGAATGCCGGCGACTTCGAACCGCTCAGCATCAAGGAAATCTGCGCCGAGATGGGCGCCACCGGCGGGCCGATCGCCGGCCATTACGAGGCCACGCCCGAGGGCGCGGGGGTGAGCTTTGCCACCCATATCGTCGATGCCGAGCTGGACCCGGAGACCGGCAAGACCACGATCCTGCGCTATACGGTGGTGCAGGATGCGGGCAAGGCAGTGCATCCCTCTTACGTCGAAGGCCAGTTCCAGGGCGGTGCGGCGCAGGGGATCGGCTGGGCGCTCAACGAGGAATACATCTACGGCGAGGACGGCCGGCTGCAAAACCCGGGCTTTCTCGACTACCGCATCCCGGTGGCCTCGGACCTTCCGATGATCGACACGGTGATCGTCGAAGTGCCCAATCCCGGCCACCCCTATGGCGTGCGCGGGGTGGGCGAGACCTCGATCTGCCCGCCGCTCGCCGCCGTGGCCAATGCGGTCTCCAATGCGGCGGGCCTGCGCCTGCGCCAGCTGCCCATGCGCCCCGCGCGCATCCTCGAGGCGTTGGAAGCCAAGGCAGATGGCGAAGGTTAAGGTCCACCTCTGGTCCGCCCTGCGCGCCCATGCGGGCGGGGCCGAGGCGGTCGAGGTCGAGGCACGCAATATCGGCCAGATGCTCGACGCCCTGCGCGCGCGCTATCCCGGCCTCGCCCCCGCACTCGACGCGGGCGTGTCGGTCTCGATAGACGGCCGCATCATCGCCGCCTCGCTTACCGAGCCGGTGGCGCCGGGCCAGGAAATCTACCTGATGCAGCGGCTGAAGGGGGGGTAACGATTTTTCGCAGAAAAATCGGGCGCCAAGCCTTGCGGAATCTGCGCTCCACCCCGCTTGCCCGTCCGCGCGCAAGTGGTTATTCCTTCTCGGATACCCTCAAAGTATCACCGACCATCTTTGCAATAGCGTCTAATTGCTCGGTGGTGAGTCTTTCCTCGATAATCTTGGTAGCGAACGCTTCCTTCAGATTATCGTCAACGCACCGCGAAAAGAACCAATCAACAGAACCCTTTTGAGAGTTATACAGGTTATTACTCAATTCCTGCCTCTCGGCCTCTTTCACGCCGACTTCTAGACCAACCTGACCGTTAATATCTGCGTGAATTGCTGTACTTACCGATGCATTGCCATCAAGCTTAGAGATCAACGTCTCATACAGTTTGGCAGATTCTTTAGCGGGATAAAGAAATTCAGCCACAAATTTCGCGTTGTTCTCCTGAATCTTCCACCGCTTAAGAAACTCTCTGTAGTCATCGCTTAATGGCAGGCACCATGCGTATACGTTCTGACCAACTGTGGCAATACGCGAACAATCCGCTTCGCCAGAAACATTTTTGAAAGCCTTTCGACCGTCATTGTCGTTGTCAAAAAGAAAGAATACACCATATTGTAGCGTAACTCCGTTATCAGTAATGCTCTGGAGTAGAGTTCGCGCGTTCTTGGGGGTGCCGCCCAATGGCAACACCTTGAGCTCCTTATCGAGCCCCAGTCTCGTAAATGCGGCTTCGAATAACGTAACATCATGCTTGCCTTCAACCAGCAGGAATGGCTTTTTCTGTTGTGCAAGCTTATTTTCTAAGGCCGTTATCTCTCCTCGATATTTCTTTGCCTCTGCCTCGGCTAATTTCCGCCGTTCTCGCTCTTTTTGCATTTGGCCAATAACATATGGCAGTTCCAACAATCCGGCGTCTTTCATTGCTTTTTCAGCTTTCGGCAAGTCGTCGATTTCGGCAACTGCGTTTTCCGGGCTTATTTTTTCATCAATGAACTTCTGTTTGGTAACAAAGTAGCGACGTGTATGCTTATCATGCTTGGACTCCGCCAAGTAAAAGGCCGGTGAATGACTCGTGATGAAAACTTGCGTATCACTGCGCTTGGCAAAGCTCGCAAACCGCTGTGCTTCATTTTGTGCCGCACCAAGATCAAGCGAGTTTTCCGGCTCCTCGAAGCCCCAGACATAATATTTGCTGCGATTTTCATGCTCGTTGATGAAACGCAAAAGCTCGGGGATATAGCGTGCCTTTATCCCATCGCCTTTCTGTCGCAGGAGCGAGTGTTTTTCATCACCCATGGAGAAATCCAAATACCTAAAAAGCCTTTTCATTTCAGTTGGTGGCGCTATTCCAACATCCGTTGAAAACAAGCCGCGTAACTGTCGAGACAACTCTGACGCTTCAGTACCAATCGTTTCAATGAACTGATCCGTGGCTTTTTCCATATTTGGTGTGTGTGAGGCAGCGCCATAAAATCGCTCCACCAGATCTGCATAAACTTCAAGGTCTTTTATTGCCGGAATGTAGGTAAAATCAATTTCGTTTAAGAGGCGAGTAAGTCGTGCCAATTTTCCACCTTTAACCGCTGGGGAATACGTTTCTGTCATATCACCGTATCGGTTCCATTGGCGTTTGACCTTTATCGTTTTTCCCAGAGCGCCTTGGTAATTCTTTGGAATATTAAATGTAACCTTTATCCAGAGAAACTGCCTCCCCTTAGCTGCTTTCGCTTGTTTCTTGCGCAGGTCAGACATGTCGAGAGAAAAGTCAAACTCGTTCTCAGGATCGGTTGTCTCGTTAAAAAACAGAGATAGAGCACGCAGTAGATTTGACTTACCGCTGTCATTGCGGCCAAAGACAATATTTAAGTCTCCAAGCCCCTTCATATCCAATGTATGGAGCGACCGAAAATATCTGACTTCTACCTTCTCAATCAACCGCATTCGTATTCTCACCACCTATGACCATATAACTATTCCACCATCACGGGTGCATGACAATACGGTGGGTTTTTCTTTGTAGCGAACCCAATCAAGGCTACTATCAACAGGTACCGAAAAGGCCTCAGCATGCCCGCGCGAAACATCCTCTTCATCATGTTCGACCAGCTCCGGTTCGACTATCTCTCCTGCGCCGGCCACCCGACGCTCGCCACGCCCCATATCGACTCCATCGCTGCCAGGGGGGTGCGTTTCACGCGCGCCTATGTGCAGTCGCCGATCTGTGGCTCCTCGCGCATGTCCACCTATACCGGGCGCTATCCGTCGTCGCATGGCGCGGAGTTCAACGGCTTTCCGCTGCGGGTAGGAGAGATGACGCTGGGCGACCATCTGCGCGGCGCCGGGATGGGCTGCTGGCTGATCGGCAAGACCCATATGCGCGCCGACAGGGCCGGCATGGCGCGGCTGGGTCTGGAGCCCGACAGCGTGATCGGCGCGCGCCAGGCCGAGTGCGGCTTTGACGTCTGGCTGCGCGAAGACGGGCTCTGGGCCGAGGGGCCGGACGGCTATTATGACGAGGGTCGCTCGCCTTATAACGAATACCTGAAATCCAGGGGCTATCCCGGCGACAACCCGTGGAGCCACTTCGCCAATGCCGCCGCCGAGGGCGGGGAACTGGCCTCGGGCTGGTTCATGCAGAATGCCGACAAGCCCGCCAATATCGCCGAGGAAGACAGCGAAACCCCGTGGCTCACCGGCGAGGCGATCCGCTTCATCGAACAGGCCGAGGCGCCCTGGTGCGCGCATCTGAGCTATATCAAGCCGCACTGGCCCTATATCGTCCCCGCCCCCTATCACGCCATGTTCGGCCCCAGCGACATCCTCGCCCCCATCCGCCACGAGGCAGAGCGCGCCGCGCCGCACCCGATCTACCGCGCCTTCATGGAGAGCCCGGTGGGGCGCGCCTTCTGCCGCGACGAGGTGCGCGAAAAGGTGATCCCGGCCTATATGGGCCTGATCAGGCAGGCCGACGATCAGATGGGCCGCCTGTTTGCCTATCTCGAAGAGAGCGGGCGGATGCAGGACACGATGATCGTGATCACCTCCGACCATGGCGATTATCTGGGCGACCACTGGCTGGGGGAAAAGGACCTGTTTCACGAGCCGAGCGTCAAGGTGCCGCTGATCGTCTACGACCCCTCGCCCGAGGCCGACGCCACCCGCGGCACCACCTGCGATGCGCTGGTGGAGGCGATCGACCTTGCCCCCACCTTCCTGGAAGTCGCCGCCGGGCGCGGCGCGGCGGAGGCGGCGCGTCACATCCTCGAAGGGCGCTCGCTGCTGCCGTGGCTCCACGGCGAGCGGCCCCAATGGCGCGACTACGCGGTCAGCGAATACAATTATTCCGCCCGCCCCATGGCCGCCAAGCTGGGCGTCGCGCCCAGGGACGCGCGCCTGTTCATGCTCGCCGACCGGCGCTGGAAATACATCCACGCCATCGGCTTTCGCCCGATGCTGTTCGACCTCGAAAACGACCCCGAAGAGTTCCACGACCTCGGCGCATCCGACGCCTCCGAACACCGCGAGATCATCGCCCTGATGCAGACCCGCCTCCGGCAATGGGCCATGCGCAACGCCCAGCGCGTCACCATGTCAGACGCCGATATCGCCGCCATGCAGGGCAGGAGCGCGCGCCGGGGCATCACCCTCGGCCTCTACGACGAAACCGACGCACCAGCCGAACTCACCGAAAAATACCGCGGCAAGGTTCCACGCTGAGCGGGCGGAGCCGATGCTCGCTCTACCGGGCTTCTTCTGTTCGAAAATATCCCCGCCGAGGCCTCAAATCCGGCAGGTTTCCCCGAAAACATGCCGCCCCCACAAGGCAGATCAGCGAAGCACACATTCTCCAAGCCAGGCATCAATTACCCCGGCCATATGCGCGGCATTTACACCCCGCATCACATGCTGATGATTTGCCGAAAGCATCTCGCCGGGCACTTCTTCTCCGAATATACCGCGCCAGAAGCCGAGCTTCTC
>JALWTH010000181.1 GCA_027082975.1 Paracoccaceae bacterium
CCCCCGCGCCCTCGCCCAGCAACGCGAGCGCCGCGCCGACGATGCGCGCGGCATATTCGGGCCCGGTATGCACCCAATCCCTGGTCTCGGCCGCGTTTTCGCTGGCGAATTCGTTCCTGGTCAGGGTGCTGGCGGTCACGGTATCCTCGGGCTGGGGCAGCAGGGCGAAGCCCGCCTCGGCGGCCGCCGCCACCAGCCGCCCCCACAGGCGCGCCCGCGCCGCGCCGCTCGAGCGCACCGCCAGCCGCTCGCGCTCCAGCGCCTTGTCCATCACCCCCTGGAGCGGAAACGGGGTCGGCACGAACACCACCTGCGCGCCCCGGCGGGCGAAGCGGCGCGCGAGGCGCCAGGCGCGGGTCGACTCGGCCCAGCGCGCCACCATCGCCTGCATCGCCGCTTCGGAGAGGAAGCCTTCGGGGCGGCGCTCGTGCTCCAGCACCGCCTTGAAGAATTCCTGCGCGCGCAGGCGGGCGCCGTAGAAGATGTAGCCGGCAAAGTCGCCGGGGCCGAGGCTTTCGAGCCCGCCGGATATCTGCAGCACCAGGTCGCGCACGTCGGGATCGGGGCGGATCCGGCCATCGCGCCAGCGCAGGGCGCGAAAGGACGGCCCGTCCGCGCCCCAGAAGCGCAGGCCGCGCCCGCCGGTCTCGATCATCCCGCCATCCCAGGCGCGCTTGACCGCGCCGAGATGGCTGTCGCCAAAGACGCAGATTTCGTCGCTGAGCCGGCTGCCTGCCGGCTTATCCGCTTGCAAAGGCATCGAGCAGCTCCTCCTCGCATTTGATGGCGCCCGTGGAGGCGCCCGCCTTTCTGGCGCGCCGGGCCGCCCAGGGCTGCTTGCCCCGACCGGCGGGGCGGTCGGCGGGGCGCCGCTGCGCCTTGACCGCCTTGCCAAAGGCCGCTTCCTGATCGGCAAAGAAACTGCGCATGACGAAATCCACCCCCTCCGGGATCACCGAGCGCTGGTTGGGCGCGTAGAACATGCCGCGGAAGGCGGGCGCTGTGATGATCTCGTAGGAGGGGAAGTAATCGACGAAATCGTGATCCTCCGCCACCATGCCGGCGACCGCGCGCAGGGCCGACTTGGACCAGGTGGTGGCGGGCAGGACATGGCCGCCGCTGGCCGTGGCGGTGAGCGGCACCGGCGACACCGTGAGCAGCACCCGCAGCGCCGGATTGGCCGCGCGCATGATTTCCAGCGCCGCCTTCAGGTCGGCCTCGATCGCCGCCGGGCGGTGGTTGACAAAGACGTGTTTTCCCTCGTCATACGTGCCGGCGGCGGTGCCGGGGCAGGAAGCGTATTCGAGCCCGGTTTCGCGATTGGCCCAGCTTTCGGTGAGGCCGAGGGTGAAGACGAACAGATCGGCCTCTTCCACCGCCCGGCGGATCGCCGCATGGGTGGCCCGGCGCGCGGCGTTCAGCTCGGCGCGCGAGGCAAAGCCGCCGGGCTCGATCGCGGGCCGCATCGGGTCGAAGAAGCGCCCGTCCCGCTGCCAGACCTCGCCGGGGACCGGCGCCGCGCCAAAGGCCTGCTCCATCCACTGGCGCAGCATCCGGGTGGTGTAGATATTGCCGGTGCGAAAGCTGAAAATGCCGTAGTTGAAGCTTTGCGCGTCCTCGGGCTTCATCAGGCTCGGCGCCGGCTCGGCATCCAGCCAGCGATAGCCGCGCGCCTTGAGCGCCTTGCCGATATGCTGGGCAAAGCACGACCCGGCGGTGACGATGCGGTGCTGCGGGCGCACCGGGAATTTGGGCTGCCACAGCCCGCCGATGGCAAAGGGGGAGAGTTCGCCCACCGCCTTGCGCCAGAAGGCGCGCGGGGCGAAGCCCTGGTAGGGATTCTGCATGGAATTGCTCACTTGCTGCTCGCGAAACTGCCTCGATACGCCCGGTTTCCGGGTCATTCATGCGCCTATACGCCCGGTTTGCCGGGTCATTGCCCCGACTATACGCCCGGAAGCGCACAAGTCAAACCGCCACCGCCCGCTTGCGGCAATCCTTCCCCTGTCGCCGGGCCGCGCAGTTGGCTAGGCTTCGGGGAAATCGCTGGAGGCGCAGATGGACATTGCATTGCTGGCAGGGCTGCTGGCCTGGGGCGCGCTCACGGGCATCGTCTTTTCCACCATAGGCGCGGCGGGGGGGATCCTGGCCTCGTTCGGGCTGATCAGCCTGTTCGGCGTGGCCGATCCCAACGCGGTCAAGCCGATGAGCCAGATCGTGATCCTGACCATGGCGCTGGTCTTCGTGCCGGGCTATTTCCGCCGCCACGCCATCGTCGTGCCGCTCGGGCTGCTCATGGGCGCGGGCGGGCTGGCCGGGGCCTGGGCGGGCTCGACGCTTTCGAGCCTGTATCTCGCGGATATGCGCAGCTTCCGCCCGCTGTTCGGCCTGCTGGCCCTGGCCATCGGCGCGCAGATCCTGTGGAAGCTCGCCCGCCGCCGCGCCGCGGTGCCCGAACAGCCCCCGGCCCGGGTCCGCGACCACCGTTTCAGCGCCGGGGCGCACCATTTCGCCTATGGCGACAGGCAATATCGCATCCCCCTGTGGAGCCCGCTCCTGGCCGGTTTCGCGATCTCGCTGGTGGCGGCCCTGTTCGGGCTCGGCGGCGGCTTCCTGCTGGTCCCTTACATGGCCTCGCTGCTGGCCATGCCGATGCATATCATCCCGGCCACGGCGGCGGTGGCCGTGCTTGCCTCGCTGGCGGTCTCGATCGGCAATTTCCTCGCCCGCGGCGCCTCGCTGGACCTGGCCCTGCTGCTGCCGCTGCTGGCCGGAGCGATCCTCGGCGCCCTGCTCGGCCCGGCACTCAACCGGCGCGCAAAGGACCGCTGGCTGCAGGGCGGGCTGGCGCTGGTAGTGATCGGGATCGGCCTGAAATACACCCTCTCCTGACGCATTGTCGCGCTTTCGGAAACACAGCGGCATCTCCCGCCCCTTTCTTTCTCCTTTCCCCTCCGCATGGCAGCCGGTAAACTTTGAGGAGAATCCCGCCGTTCATGGTTCGTGGTTTGTGTTTTGTGGTTCCTGCACCGCCACGGCGCAATACGGCAACGAGGAACGATAACGAGGAAAGTTGTTGCCCATGCTGCTGCTGTACCTGTTGCCGGCGCTTGCCGGAATGGCGGTATTCGCCGCTCACCCATTTTCCGGCGCCGATGCGGCCGACGCCAAGGATGCACCGGATGACGAGCATTTCACCCCCAATGCCCCGCCGCCCGCCGGCGCCAGCCCCGGCACCACCTTCACCGGCACCGAGGGCGACGACATGCTGGACCACGCAACCCGCGCCAGCGCCGATACCTACGACATGCTCGCGGGCGACGATGTGCTGGAAACCGGCGGTGGCGGCGACGTGATCCGCGCCGGCGCCGGCAATGACACCGTCGCCGCGGGGGCCGGAGACGACCTGATCTATGGCGAGGACGGCAATGACATCCTGCGCGGCAACCAGGGCACGGACAGCATCCACGGCGGTGCGGGCAGCGACACGCTCTACGGCGGCACCGGGGCGGACAGCCTGTTCGGCGATACCGGCGACGACGTGCTGCGCGGCCATGGCGGAGCGGACCACCTCTCGGGCGGCGAAGGCAACGACAACCTGCGCGGCGGCACTGGGACCGACGTGCTGAGCGGCGATTCCGGCAATGACCGGCTCTGGGGCGGCGGCTCGCACGACCGGCTTTCCGGCGGCGCCGGCGATGACCTGCTCAACGGCGGATCGGGCAACGACCTGCTGATGGGCGGCACCGGCGGCGACACGCTCCAGGGCGGCGGCGGCGGCGATCTCCTGCGCGGCGAGGAGGGCGACGACAGGCTCTTCGGCGGCAGCGGCAATGACGCCCTCTTCGGCGATGCCGGCCAGGACACCCTGACCGGCGGGGCGGGGCGGGATTACTTCATCCTGCAGGAGACGCCGGGCGGGCCGGATATCGTCACCGATTTCAACCCGGCCGAGGATTATTTGCAGATCAACGTGGGCACCGTTACCGGCGGCAGTCTGGAAGGGACGGTCGAAGTGGTGGACTGGGCCGACGGACGGGGCGCCGACATCCTCTTTCGCGGCGAGGTACTGGCACGGGTCACCGGCGCGCAGGGGCTGGACCCGACCAGGATCTTCCTCGGCGCCCAATTCCTCAGCCCCAAGGTCACCGCCTATACCGGCACCGACCACGGCGACTGGATCGGCGCCCCGGGGCCGGGCCCGGTCACCGTCGATGGCGGCGCCGGCAATGACACGCTGGTCTATATCGGCGCCGACCATGGCGTCCTGCGCGGCGGCACCGGCAATGACCTGCTGAGCAGCAGGGGCGGCGACGACACCCTGCGCGGCGGAGCGGGCGATGACCTGCTGGTGGCCGGGGATGGCGATGACCGGCTGTATGGCGGCGCCGGCAACGACCTGATGGCGGCCGAGGACGGCGACGACACGCTCCATGGCGGGCGCGGCGATGACGTGCTCAGGGGCGGCAACGGCGACGACACGCTCTATGGCGGCACCGGCAACGACCTGCTGATCGGCGAGACCGGCAGCGACAGCCTGCATGGCGGCGCCGGGGATGACCAGCTGGTCGGCCAGTATTCGGGCACGCAGGAAATGACCGGCGGAGCGGGGGCAGACGTGTTTGTCCAATACGCCCATGGCCGGGAGGAACCGGGCCATACCGGTTACATCACCGTCACCGACTTCAACCCGGCCGAAGATGCGATCCGCCTCGGCTTCCCCGCCGACAGCACCCTCCCCGAAGTCCTGATCCGGGCCAGAATCCACATCGAGGTCTGGGCCGACGGGCGCGGCGCCGATATCTATTACGGTGACGTCCTGCACGCCAGGGTGACAGGTGGCCAGGGCCTGACGGCCGCGGACATCGAGATCGGCCGGATCCGCGCCTGATCGGCGTCCGGCCGGCCTCGCGCCCGGCCTTGCACCTGCGGGCGGTCAGGCGAGGCTGCCCGGCCTCGCGCCCGGGCGTTCATCCCTCCCGCGCCTGTTCCTTCCCCCTGCCCCGCGCATATCCCAGCGCATGCGAAAGCTCGGCCGCGCGGGCGCGCACCAGAGCGCTGATCCGGGCGATTTCGCCCCGGCGCATCCGCGCCGTCGGCCCCGAGACCGAGATCCCCGCCACCACCTCGCCAAAGGCGTTGAACACCGGCGCCGCCACACAGCGCATCCCGGGGCTTTTCTCTTCGTCGTCAACGGCATGGCCCTGGGCGCGAATCCGCGCAAGCTCCCCCAGCAGGGCTTCGCGCTCGCAGATGGTCCTGTCGGTGAAGCGGATGAGCGGGGTGCGGGCGAGATAGCGCTCCAGCGCCTGCTCCTCCATCGCCGCCAGCAGCGCCTTGCCGATCCCCGAAGCATACATCGGGCTCAGCGTGCCCGGCGGAAAGAAGGCGCGGATCGCCTCGTGGGTCTCGACCTGGCCGAGAAACAGCACTTCGCCCGCGCTCTCCACGCCCAGATTGGCGGTCTCGCCGGTCTCGGCCATCAGCGCGCGCATCAGCGGGCGGGCGCGCTCGGCCAGCGAAGTGCGCCGCAGGAAGGCATTGCCGGTGCGAAAGGCGGCCGGGCCGATATGCCAGCTCTGATCCGCCGCATCCATCTCGAGATAGCCGCGCGCCGCAAGGGTCGAAAGGATCCGGTAGGTGGTGGCCGGCGAAAGCCCCAGCGCCCCGGCGATTTCGCTCAGGCTCTGCC
>JALWTH010000182.1 GCA_027082975.1 Paracoccaceae bacterium
CTCACTGCCGGGCGCCGCCCGCTGATCGTCAATTGCGGCTCCGGGGCGCATTTCGGCGAGGAATGGCGCCGCGCCGGGCGCGCCACCCCTTCCCATTCGGTGCTCTGCCTCGACGGGCTATCGTCGTCGCGTCTGGGGAGCGAGCGGGGCCGGCGCGGCAGCGGCGCGCTGCTGGTCGAGACCCCGCGCGACGTGCGCCTGCAGAAGCTGGCCGAAGAGGGCTCGACCGGGCTGGTGGGCAGCCATGACGGCTATCGGGCAAGCCATGGGCTCAGCCATATCCGCCGGCTCGACCTGTCCCATGACGGGCGCGCGCTGCTGGGCGAAGACAGCCTCGTGGCGATCAGCGAGGCTGACCAGAAGCGCTTTTCGCGCCGACTCGACCGCACCAGCCTGCAGGGCATCCCCTTCGTGATCCATTTCCACCTGCACCCGGATGTGGATGCGGCGCTGGATCTGGGTGGCACCGCCGTTTCGCTGGCGCTGAAAAGCGGAGAGATCTGGATTTTCCGCCATACCGGGAAGGCCGAACTCTCCATCGAGCCCAGCGTTTATCTGGAAAAGAACCGCCTCAAGCCGCGTGCGGCAAAACAGGTGGTTCTCACCGGGCGCGCTTTGGATTATGCGACCCGTATCCGTTGGTCTCTGGCCAAGGCGCAGGACACGCCCACGGCGATCCGCGACCTCGAGGCAGATGCGCTGACGGTCCTGCCATTCTGAGCCTTTCTGAGCCATTTTGAGCCGCCGGGAGCCGCACCATGTCTCACCCCCCCCGCCACACCAAGATCCGCCGCGCCCTTCTGTCGGTCTCCGACAAGACCGGGCTGATTGACCTGGGCCGCGCATTGACCGTGCGCGGGGTCGAGCTGCTTTCGACCGGCGGCACCGCCGAGACCCTGCGCGCGGCCGGGCTCACGGTCATCGACGTGGCCGAGGTGACGGGCTTTCCCGAGATGATGGATGGCCGGGTCAAGACCCTGCACCCGGCCATTCACGGCGCGCTTCTGGCCCTGCGCGACGATCCCGACCACGTGGCGGCGATGCAGGCGCATGGCATCGCGCCGATCGACCTGCTGGTGGTCAATCTCTACCCGTTCGAGGCCACGGTGGCCGCCGGGGCCGATTACGAGACCTGCATCGAGAATATCGACATCGGCGGCCCGGCCATGATCCGCGCCGCGGCCAAGAACCACGCCCATGTCACCACCATCGTTGACGTGGAGGATTACGAAAAGCTGATCAGCGACATGGACCAGCACGATGGCGCGGTCTGCGAGAAATTCCGCAAGCGCCGGGCGCAAATCGCGCTGGCGCGCACCGCGGCCTATGATGCGGCGGTCTCAGGCTGGATGGCCGGGGCGATCGGCCTTGACACCCCGCGCCGGATGGCGCTTGCCGGCAGCCTCGCCCAGCCCCTGCGCTATGGCGAGAACCCGCACCAGAAAGCGGCCTTCTACACCGATGGCAGCGCCCGTCCCGGCGTGGCCACCGCCCGCCAGTTGCAGGGCAAGGAGCTCAGCTACAACAACATCAACGACACCGACGCGGCCTTCGAACTGGTGGCCGAATTCGACCCCGCCGAAAGCCCCGCCTGCGTGATCGTCAAGCACGCGAACCCTTCCGGCGCGGCCCTGGGCGAGACCCTGGCCGAGGCCTACCAGCGCGCTTTCGACTGCGACCGCACCTCGGCCTTCGGCGGCATCGTCGCGCTCAATCAGGAACTTGACGAGGCCACCGCCCGGCTGATCGGCGAGGTGTTTACCGAGGTGATCATCGCCCCCGCGATCAGCGACGCGGCGCGCAAAGTGCTGGCGGCGAAGAAGAACCTGCGCCTGCTCGTAACCGGCGCCCTGCCCGATGCGCGCGCGCCGGGGCGGACCTTCCGGCAGGTCTCAGGCGGGCTGCTGGTGCAGGACAGGGATGTGGGCCATGTGGCGCTTTCTGACCTGAAAGTGGTCACCAAACGCGCCCCCACCGAGGCCGAGATGCGCGATCTGCTGTTTGCCTGGAAGGTGGCCAGGCATGTGAAATCCAACGCCATCGTCTATGCCAAGGGCGGTGCCACGGTGGGCGTGGGGGCGGGGCAGATGAGCCGCGTCGATTCGGCCCTGATCGCCGCCACCAAGGCCGAGCGCATGGCCCGCGCGCTGGGGCTGGGCGAGAGCCCGGCCAGGGGCGCGGCAGTGGCGTCGGACGCCTTCTTCCCCTTCGCCGACGGCCTGCTGGAAGCGGCCGCGGCCGGGGCCAGCGCGGTGATCCAGCCCGGCGGAAGCATGCGCGACGAAGAGGTGATCGCGGCGGCCGACGAAGCCGGCCTCGCCATGGTCCTTACCGGGATGCGCCACTTCCGCCACTGAGGGGGGCACCCGCCGAAACGCGCCTCAGCCCGCCGCCGCCAGCGCCGTATCCATCAGCGCCTTGATCACCGCCCGCGAAGTGCCGGCCACCACCCGGCCCAGCTCTTCGTCGCCCTTCAGCACGATCAGGGTGGAGCGGCGCGGGATATTGTTCATCACCGCGATCGAGGCATTCTTGTAGGTGTCCCAATCGACCCGGATGAAGGTGATCTTTTCGGCATATTCCGGGTTCTCCTCCAGCAGGGCGTTGATTACCCGCTCCTGCGCCCGGCAGGTGCCGCACCAGGGGGCGAAAAAGTCGAGAAACACCACTTCGCCCCGCGCCAGCGCCTCCTCCACGAGGCCCTCTCGGTAATCGGCCCCCGCCGCCAGCAGGGCGGCAGGCAGCAGGGCGGCGCCTGCGGCCAGGGTCAGGGTGCGGGTGAGGAATTCGCGACGTTTCATGTGTTGCCTCCCAGTCAGATCGAAACGGAAAAGTCGGTCAGCCACCAGGGCAGGTGATCGACCAGCCAGCCCTCGAGCCAGATATTCCAGCGCAGCAGCAGCGCCACGCCCACGAGCACGAAGACCGCCCCCATGATCGGGCGCGCGCGCTCGGCCAGCCGGCGCATCAGCGCCTGGCGGCGCTGGATCGCCGCCCGCGCGCCATAGCCCAGCGCCAGGATGATGGTCGAGACCCCGAGCGCAAAGGCGACCATGATCGCCGCCGCCCGCCCAAGGCTCTCGCCCTGCGAGGCCAGCGCAATCGCGCCCCCGAGCGTCGGCCCCACGCAGGGGCTCCAGACCGCGCCCAGCAGCGCGCCCCCGAGAAACTGCCCGCCCAGCCCCGAGCGGTCCACCTCTTCGAGCCCCGCATCGGCGCGGCTCGCGACGCCTCCGGTGGCGCTGGCAAAGCCCGCCGACAGGCGCGGCACCAGCAGCACCAGGCCGAAGCCGACCATGAGCAAGGCCCCGCCGCGCGCAATCGTGTCCTCGGTGATGCCGAAGGAGCGGCCTACGGCGGCCACCACCACCCCGAGAAAGACGAATGCCAGGCTCATCCCCGCCGCCACCGCCACCGGCCCCCAGCGGCTCGCCTGCAGGGCGGTGGCCAGCACGATCGGCAGCACCGGCAGCACGCAGGGATTGATGAGCGTCAGCAGCCCCGCGCCATATCCAAGCAAAAGCTCCATGGCCCAGCCCTACCGACCCCGCACCACCCTGTCACGACACATTGCGGTGAAGCAACCGTTACCCCGCCGGCACCTGCTTCGACAGCTGCACCGCGAGGATCCCCAGGGCAATGACCACGATCCCCACCCCGTCCAGCCAGCTCAGCCGCTCGCCGAGCAGCAAAGCCGCCACCGCCGCCCCGAAAAAGGGGTTGAGGAAATGAAACGTCGCCGCCCGCACCATGCCGATGCGCTCCACCAGCGCAAACCAGACCCAGGTCGCCAGCAGTCCCGGCGCCAGCAACGTGTAGAAAAAGGCCGCGGCGAACTTCCACGACCACTCCACGCGAAATACCTCCAGCGCCGCCGCCACCGGCGCCAGTACCGCCGCGCCCACCAGCATCTGCAATCCCACGACCATCATCAGCCCGCCGCCCCCGGAAGACGCCCCGCGCATCGCCAGCGTGGCAAGCGCCAGCGCCAGCACGCCCAGCACGCACAGGATGAGCCCCGCCGGATCCACCCCGCCTTCCAGCCGTGCGCCCATGATGATCACCACGCCGGCCATCCCCGCCACCAGCCCGGCCATGCCCATGGGCCGCACCCGCTCGCCCAGAAATACCCGCCCTGCCAGCGCCACCAGCAGCGGCATGGTCGAGGCGATGATCGCCGCCAGCGAGGCCTCGATTCGCTGCATCGCGACGAAATAAAGACCGAGATACAGCGCGTTCTGGCAGATGCCGAACACCACCACCGCGCGCCATTGCCCGCCGCTCAGCCGCGCGCTCTGGCCCAGCGCCCGGGCAATCGCCACGCCGAGAATGCCGGATAGCGCAAAGCGAATAGCCAGCGCCGTCAGCGGCGGCGCCGCCGCGACGATGATCCGCCCAGAACTGAAGGCCGAAGACCAGATCAGGGCAAAGACGAGCCCCATGACAATCGCACGCAGATCCATCGCCATCCCTTTACCCCGCCCTTCCTTCTTCTGTTCGCAAATATCCCGGGGGGTCCGGGGGGCTGGCCCCCCGCACCGATTTTTCGCAGAAAAATCGCGCCCCGACAAAGCAAAGGGCCGCCCCACCGGCGACCCTCCGCAAATCCGGTCTGGGCAAGGCTCAGCCGTTCACGCTGTCCTTCAGCGCCTTGGCGATGGTCATCTTCACCACCTTGTCCGCATCCTTGTGGATCTGCTCGCCGGTGGCCGGGTTGCGCACCATGCGCGCCGGGCGCTCGCGGCAGTAGATCTTGCCGACGCCGGGCAGGGTCACCGCGCCGCCGCCGGACACTTCGCGGGTGATCACCGCGACGATCGCCTCCAGCGCGCCGGCAGCGGTTTTCTTGTCACTGCCCATCTCGTCGGCCAGGGCCGCGATCAGCTGCGTCTTGGTCAAAGGTTTTGCCATGTATCCTCTCCTCAGGTAGGCCCCCTTGATTGGGGTTCATTGGGTGCATTTAACTGATTATTGGGGTGACACACAACAATTTGTGGCTCAGTTAAGCGGAAAAACACGCATTTCTCTTCCTTTTTGCGGCTCACAGAAAGGCCGTTTCCTCAAACGAGCGCAATTTCCGGCTGTGAATGCGCTCGAGCGGCATTTCGCGCAGGATTTCCATGGCCTGAATGCCGATCAGCAAGTGGCGCCCGACCTGATCGTGGTAAAAGGAACTGGCCATGCCCGGCAGCTTCAGTTCGCCGTGGAGCGGCTTGTCGGAGACGCAGAGCAGCGTGCCATAGGGCACCCGGAAGCGAAAGCCGTTGGCGGCGATGGTGGCACTCTCCATGTCCAGCGCAATGGCGCGCGACTGGTTCAGCCGCTGCACCGGGCCGGACTGATCGCCGAGCTCCCAGTTGCGATTGTCGAGGCTGGCGACGGTGCCGGTGCGCATGATGCGCTTGAGCTCGTAATCCTCGAGCCGCGTCACCCGCGCCACCGCCTGCTCCAGCGCGATCTGGATCTCGGCCAGCGGCGGCACCGGCACCCAGATCGGCAGGTCGTCGTCCAGCACCTTGTCTTCGCGCAGATAGGCATGGGCCAGCACGAAATCGCCCAGCCGCTGGGAGTTGCGCAGCCCCGCGCAATGGCCCAGCATCAGCCAGGCGTGCGGGCGCAGCACGGCGATGTGGTCGGTGGCGGTCTTGGCATTGGACGGGCCGACGCCGATATTGACGAGCGTGATGCCG
>JALWTH010000183.1 GCA_027082975.1 Paracoccaceae bacterium
GCCCCATGCCGATGAAAGCCTCCCGCGGCCCGAGACCGGCGCGAATCGCGAATCATCCGCCACATTGTCGCCACATTCGCAACAATCGAAGAACACGGCTTGTGCCCGCCCCCGCCCCTGCCACCACATGTTGAATCGCATTACCCGCAAATTTGAAACAAACTGTTGAATGGCCATGTTTTGGTCACATTTCCCTTTGTCCTTCAGGGGCCGGCCTGTATCCTTCGCGCCGTGGGGGCCTTGCCCGAGGAGTGGTGCGTTGGGAGACGCCACGATCCGAATAAGGCCATTGGTTGCTGAAGACGAAGCCGCCTGGAGGGAACTCTGGGCCGCTTATCTGCGCTTCTACGAAACCGAAGTCGGCGCGGCGGTCTACGCGACCACCTTTGCCCGGCTGCTGTCCGGCGATGCGTGGGAATACCGCGCCCTGATCGCCGAGATCGACGGCCGGCCGGCGGGGCTTGCCCACTACCTGTTTCACCGCCATTGCTGGACGCTCGAAAATGTCTGCTACCTGCAGGACCTCTTCGTCGCCGCCCCCGCCCGCGGCAAGGGTATCGGCCGCGCCCTGATCGAGGCGGTCTATGGGGCCGCCGACCGCGCGGGCGCCCCCGCCGTCTACTGGCTGACCCAGGAGTCCAACGCCCCCGCCCGCGCGCTTTACGACCGGGTCGGCCGGCTCACCCCCTTCATCAAATATGCGAGGCCCTGACATGCGCCGCCTGCTCGCCGCCGCCGCCACCGCCCTGCTGCTCGCCTCCTGCGCCCAGGCGCCCCAGACGACGGCGCCCAGAAACGAAGTGACCGCGCGCCAGGTCTCGCTGCCCGACACGCTGCCGCCGATGAAGGCCTTTGCCAGCGCCCATGTGACGCCGCCGATGCGCCCCAATGGCGAGATCGCCGGCGATTTCCTCGACCTCGCCTTCGCGCTTGAAAGCGGCCGGAAGCTGCCGGTGCTGACCCGCTTCGAAGCACCGATACGGGTCGCGGTCAGGGGCAATGCCCCGGCGATACTGCAAGCCGACCTCGACCGCCTGCTGAGCCGGCTGCGCATCGAAGCCGGGATCGACATCCGCCGCGCCGCGCCCGGCGAAGGGGCCTCGGTCACGCTCGAGGTGATCCCCAAGGCACGGCTGCAGGCGCTGGTGCCGGACGCGGCCTGTTTCGTCGCGCCCAACGTCTCTTCCTGGTCCGAATACAGGCGCCTGCGCAACCGCCCCGAGACCGACTGGACCCGCATGAGCAGCCGCAGCCGGATGGCGATCTTCCTGCCCGGCGACGTGGCGCCCCAGGAGATGCGCGACTGCCTGCACGAGGAGCTGGCCCAGGCGATCGGCCCGGTCAACGACCTCTACCGGCTCAGCGACAGCGTTTTCAACGACGACAATTTCCACACCATCCTGACCGGCTTCGACATGCTGATCCTGCGCGCCTATTACGCGCCCGAACTGCATAGCGGCATGAGCCGCGCCGAGGTGGCCGCGCGCCTGCCCGCGATCCTCGCCCGCCTGAACCCGGGCGGGGGCACCGGCGCGCCGGTGACGCGCCCCGCGACCCCGCGCGCCTGGAAAGAGGCGATCGAGACCGCGGCCGGGACCGGCGGCGACGAGTCCTCACGCCGGCGCGCCGCCGAGCGGGCCGTGCAGCTTGCGCGTGGCGCGGGCTGGTACGACACCCGCCTCGCCTTCAGCCTGTTCGTGCAGGGCCGCCTCAGCCTCGGGGTGGACAGCCGCCTCGCCCTGGCCTCGTTCCAGGAGGCCGAGCGCATCTACCGCTCCCTGCCCGGCACCGAATTGCAGGCCGCCAACATGGGCGTGCAGCTCGCCGCCTATGCGCTCTCGGGCGGGCGCGCGCGAGAAGCGATCGGCATCGTGGACAACCACATCGAAGCGGTGCGCAAGGCGCAGAACGCAGCGCTGCTCTCCACCCTGCTGGCGATCAAGGCCGAAGCGCTGGACATGCTCGGACGCGACCGCGAAGCGGCACTGCTGCGGCTGGACAGCCTCGGATGGGCGCGCTATGGGTTTGGCTCGCCGGCACAGGTGGCCCGGCGGATGCAGGAAATCGCCGCCATCGCCGCACGGGGCCGGCGCGGCTGAGCCTGCGCCCGGGCACCCCAGGGGCGGACAGGCGCGGGACCGAGCGGCGCGGGGCGGACGGGCGCGGGGCGGACCGAAACTGGCTAACACGGGGGCACGAAACCGATGGTCATAATCATAGCAGCCATGCTCGGCGCGCTCTACGGCGCATATGCCGCCAGAAAGCGCGGCGGCGCCACCGGGCGCGACATCGCCCAATACGCCGCCACCCACGCGCTGATCTTCGCCATACTCGGCGTCTTTCTGACCGTCGCCATCGCCCGCATGGCGGGCTAGCGGCGCCCATGTTCCAGCCCTTCTTCGAGCATCTGCGCGCCGCCGGCCTGCCGGTGAGCCTGCGCGAATATCTGGCCTTTCTCGAGGCGCTGAAGGCCGGGCTCGTCACCTATGATGTCGAGGGCTTCTACTTCCTCGCCCGCGCCGCCATGGTCAAGGACGAACGCCACCTCGACCGCTTCGACCGCGCCTTTGCCGCCGCCTTCGAGGGGCTCGAGAGCGCCAGCCTCGCCGAGCTGATCGAGCGGGTGGACCTGCCCGCGGACTGGCTCACGAAGCTTGCCGAAAAGCACCTGAGCGCCGAGGAAATGGCCGAGATCGAAGCCCTGGGCGGCTTCGACAAGCTCATGGAAACGCTCAAGAAACGCCTCAAGGAGCAGGAAAAGCGCCACCAGGGCGGCTCCAAGTGGATCGGCACCGCCGGCACCTCGCCCTTCGGCGCTTATGGCTACAACCCCGAAGGCGTGCGCATCGGCCAGCACGAAAGCCGCCACCGGCGCGCGGTCAAGGTCTGGGACAAGCGCGAATTTCGCAACCTCGCCGATGACGTGGAGCTTGGCACGCGCAACATCAAGGTGGCGCTCAAGCGCCTGCGCAACTGGGCGCGCGACGGCGCCGAGGAGGAGCTCGACCTCGAAGGCACCATCCGCGCCACCGCCGAGCAGGGCTGGCTCGACGTAAAGACCCGCCCCGAGCGGCGCAACGCGGTGAAGGTGCTCCTGTTTCTCGACGTGGGCGGCTCGATGGACGCCCATATCCGCGTGGTCGAAGAGCTTTTCAGCGCCGCGCGCGCCGAGTTCAAGCACATGGAGCATTTCTACTTCCACAACTGCCTCTATGAGGGGCTGTGGCGCGACAATGCCCGGCGCTGGTCCGAGCAGATCCCCACCATGGAGGTGCTGCACAAATATGGAAGCGATTACAAGGCGATATTCGTGGGCGATGCCTCCATGAGCCCCTACGAGATCGCCTATCCGGGCGGCGCCAACGAGCACTGGAACGAAGAGCCCGGCCAGGTCTGGCTCACCCGCGCCCGCCAGCAATGGCCCGCCAATCTCTGGATCAACCCGGTGCCGCAAGAGCACTGGGGCCATACCCGCTCCATCGCCATGATCCGCGAAATCTTCGAAGACCGCATGGTGCCGATGACCCTCGAAGGGCTCACGCGCGGCATGAAGCTGCTCAGCTGAGCGGCTCAGCGCCCGGACAATACGCGCCCGGCCTCTCTGGCAATGGTCGAAACCGGCAGGTTTTCCATGTCCTTTTCCCGGAAGCCGCGAAAGGCGCCCACCAGCAGAAATATCATGATCGTGGTGATCGACAGGATCGGGCTGACAAACAGCGCAATGCGCACCGACCCGTCAATCTGCCCCTGCATGTCGCGTGCCGCCAGACAGATATCGACAACGATCAGCACTGCCATGAAACCGATCACCAGGAGCGCCAGCCACAGCACGTTCTTGCGCATGTCGCGCCGCTGTTTCTGATCCTCGATCAGGGATTCATGCCGCTGATTGCGGTGTTCCTGAAGCTCTATTGCTTCAGCGGTGAGCTGGTTGCCCTCGATAAGAGCCTCAAGGCGCGCCAGGCGGCTTTCAACTGTGTCATCGGCAACGTCCTCGCGCGGGACATTGCCTCTGCCACCAGCCGCATCACCCATCCGCAGCCTCGGCACGCTTGTCCTGATAGTGCTTCCTGATCCATGCGTCAGGTATTTCGGCATAATACCCGCCCTCGCGACTGGCCCGGTCCCACGGCCCGCCCGGCACATGGGTGAGATCGGAGAGACGAAACGCCGACATGCTGCCGTAAATGTCGTAAATCTCCTCCAGAAAACCGGACGTATCCTCGTCCAGCTCCGAGCGAAAATTGGCCGCCGGAGCGTATACCTCGATATCATCGCCGCGAAAGGTGTTATAGACATCCGGGATCACGGGGCCGTATTTCCAGGCCTCGATCCGGTTCGAGATCAGGGGCCTGCCGCGGGTCTCCAGATACCAGCCATGGGCGATATAGATCAGCTTGAGCAGGTGCATGACGGTCAGACGCCGCCCGTCACGCGCCGCGCGCATCACGAACCAGTTGGCGATTTCGCGCGCATCATACGCCATTCGGATTCTCCACCATGCAGCCAATAAAGTAGTAACATCTTTCTATAAAGTAAACCTTGGGGACTTTTCCCGCCCGCCCGCGCTTTCCCTTGCCAGCGGCCCGTTTTGCCTGTCTTCTGGGCCGCGAGGAGAACACATGCGCAGGCTGATCGACGCTTTCAAGACCCACCCGGTGCTGACCCCGGCATTCCTGCTGGCGGCGGCGCTCACTCTCATGTTCACGATCCGCACCATCGTCTTTACCCTCTACTGGGCCGATCCGGCCCATCGCGACCAGCCGATCGAGCCGTGGATGACGCCGCGCTATGTGGCCCATTCCTGGGACCTGCCGCCCGAGCAGGTGGCCGCGGCGCTCGGACTGGAGCCGGGCTCTGCGCGAAGGCTGTCGCTCGCCGAAATCGCCGCCTCCAGCGGGCTGAGCATGGACGAGATCGCGCAGCGCATCCGCGCCGCTGCCGCCGCACATCGCGGGCAAGGGCAATCCCGATGAGCGAAGCCCTGATCGGCCTGGTCCCGCAATACGGCGTGGCGCTGGTATTCCTGGCCACCTTCCTGTCCTGCCTGGCGCTGCCGGTGCCCTCGTCGCTGATCATGCTCGCGGGCGGGGCCTTTGCCGCCGGGGGCGACCTGAGCCTTGCCGCCGTCAGCCTCGCCGCCTGGGCGGGGGCGCTGCTGGGCGATCAGACCGGCTTTGCCGCCGGCCGGCGGGGCGCGCATCTCGTGGACGCGCTGATCGCCCGCCACCCCCGCCGCGCGGTGCTGCTCGCGCGCGCGCGCGCCTTTTCCGAGCGCTGGGGCGGGCCCGGGGTCTATTTCTCACGTTGGCTGGTCAGCCCGCTGGGGCCCTATGTGAACTTCCTCGCCGGCTCCGCGCGCATGAACTGGGCCCGCTTCAGCGCCTGGGACGCCGCCGGCGAAGCGACCTGGGTCGCGCTCTATGTGGGCCTTGGCTACAGCTTTGCCGGACAGCTCGAGACGGCGGCCGACGTGCTGGGCAACCTCTCGGGCGCAATCGCGGCCGGGATCGTCACCCTGCTGCTCTGGCGCATCCTGTTCGGGCCCAGGCCATGACCCCGCCCGACACCCCGCAGCGCGCGCCTCCGGCACCGGCGACCCGCATCCCCCTTCCTCTTGCCATAAATATCCCCGCCGGAGGCCTAAAATCTCTTATCAGACGCCCCCCGAGCCCCCATATAC
>JALWTH010000184.1 GCA_027082975.1 Paracoccaceae bacterium
GCTATATCGCCTTCGAGATCCTGCGCCGGGCGCCCGAGCGGGTGGGGCGGCTGTGCCTGATGGACACCAGCGCGCGCCCGGACACGCCGGAAAAGACCGCCCTGCGCCAGGAGGCGCTGGCCGAGGTCGCCGCCGGGCGCTACATGGAGATGTCGGCCGAGAGCGTGGCGCTTTCCATCGCCCCGAGCCGGGTGGGCGACAGGGCGCTGGAAGCGGCGATCCTGGCCCAGGCGCGCGAGACCGGCCCCGAGGTCTGGAGGCGGCAGATGCGCGCGATCATGGGGCGGGTGGATTCGCGCCCGGACCTGCCGGGGATCGGCGCGCAGACCCTTGTCATCGTCGGCGAAGACGACCGGATCACCCCGCCCGATCACGCCCGGGAAATGGCCGCCGCCATCCCCGGCGCGCGCCTCGAAGTGCTGGCCGATTGCGGCCATATGTCGAGCATGGAGCGCCCCGGCGAGGTCACGCGCCTGCTGCTGGACTGGCTCGCTCAGGGGGCGGCGCGGGGCGATTTTTCGCAGAAAAATCGGGGTCTGCGGGGGTGTGTCCGGTGAGAGCGAAAGGGGCTCAGGAGCCTGTACAGCTGGCGATTTCCACCCCTTTTCCCTCGGCAAAGAGCGAGATGCGTATCTCCGAGCGCGACAGGGCGAAGGGCTTGCCGCTGGCCGGGACCAGGTCGCTGACCAGGGTCAGGCGGCTGCCCTTGCGACTCAGTTCGGTGGGCGAAACCCAGATCGTCTGGTCCGCCGGCTCGATCACCGCCACCTCGTCCCTGCCGAGGCGCGGCAGGGTCAGGCGCGCGGTGATCCGCAGCCCGTCGGCGATCGGCTCGAGCGTACAGGAGATGTCGCGCAGCCCGGCTTCGGCGCCGCTGCGGGGCAGGCGGGCGAGGGCGGCGCGGATTGCGGCGCTGCCGCTGGCTTCGCGGCCCTCCTCGCCGGCCGGCAGTTCGGCGCCAAAGGCGGCTTCCATCGGCATGCAGACATCCTTGCACACGCCCAGCGCCACCCGGCCCCGGATCGAGATCGGCCGGCCGTCGCGGCGCGGGGTGATGGCCAGGGGCAGGATCAGTTCGCGCTTGTAGCCGATGGTGCGCAGGCCTTCGGGGTCGAAGACCTGCGGGGTCGGCCAGAGCGGGCGGACCGCCTGCAGGTTGCGCGAGCCGGTCCAGTCGAAGGCGGGCGGGATGCCGCTGTCGCCGGGGGCGCGCCAGTAGGTCTTCCAGCCTTCGGCGAGGCGGATGCGCAGGGCCGCCATGTGGCGCCCGTCGGGCAGGCGCCAGCCGGGCAGGATGTCGATGCGGGCGATCTTGTCGGGCGCATAGGAATCCATGCCGTCGGAGCCGGCGCGCAGCGCGCCAGGCGCGGCCGCGGCGAGGGCGAGCAGCAGGGTGAGGGCGAGGCCGCGCAGGGCGTGGGCGAGGCGGGGGGAGGCAATGCGGTTCATGGCGCCACTATAGGTGTGGGGCAGGTGAAGGGAAGTCACATTTCCATGAGGCCGGGGGCATGGGCGCGCGCCCGGGCGCCCCTTCGGGGCGGTCCGGGGGTGGCCTTCGGGGCATTGTCTGGCGCCCCTTCGGGGCTTTGTCTGGCGCCCCTTCGGGGCATTGTCTGGCGCCCCTTCGGGGCGACGTGAACGTAAGAGAGAGCGGCGCCGCTCGGGGCGACGGGTCTCTGGCGGGGTTTTGCCCCGGAGCCCGGCTTTCGCCGGGGAAGTGCCAGCGTGGTGTCTCGCCGGAATCTCCCGGCCCGATACCGTCTGTGCGGGGCTTGTGGCCCCGGTGGTTGCAACCGCGGACGGGTTTAGCTGCCCGGGGTAAACAAAGGCAAAAGCCTGCGTGCGTTGCGCGTGGCGCGCGCGGGGCGGGGCGGCCTCAGACCTGCCCGCCGGAAATCTCCAGCGCCTGGCCGTTGATGCTTTCGGCCCCCGGCAGGCAGAGAAACAGCGCCATGGCGGCGACTTCCTCGGGGGCGATCAGGCGGGCGTGGCGGTTCTGGCTGGTCATCATCTTCAGCGCGTCTTCGGGCGAAGCGCCGGTCTTGTCGGCGATGATCTCGATATTGCGGCTGACGATGGGGGTGTCCACATAGCCCGGGCAGAGCGCGTTGAAGGTGAGCGCGCTGCCCAGGTAATCCTCGCTCAGCGTGCGGATGAGGCCGATCATGCCGTGCTTGGAGGCGCTGTAGGCCGCGCCCCCCCTGAGCCCGCGCAGCCCGGCGATGGAGGAGACCGCAATGGCGCGCCCCCAGCCCGCCTCCAGCATGTCCGGCAGGGCCGCGCGCAGGGTCAGAAAGGCGCCGTCGAGATTGATCGCCATGGTCCGGCGCCAGAATTCGAGGCTGGTTTTCGGCACCATCCGCCCCTCGGCAATGCCGGCATTGGCAACGCAGATGGTGACCGGTCCGCGCGCGGCCCGCGCCTCGGCAAAGCCCGCCTCCACCGAATCCTCGTCGGCCACGTCCATCGGCAGGGCAAACAGGCCCGCCGTCTCGGCCGCGACCGCCTCGAGCACCTCGGCGCGCCGGCCGGTGATCGTCACTTCGGCCCCGGCGCCCGCCAGCGCCCGGGCAATCGCCAGCCCGATCCCGGTGCCGCCGCCGGTCACGATCGCGTGTCTGCCCGTCAGGTCCCCCATTGCATCGCCTCCCTTTCACGGGCAGGGTAGCGCCGGCGCTCGCCTCGATGCAACAGGAGAAACCACATGCTGCGCGAAATCGACATCCCGCCCCTCTGGCTGGCCCTGTTCATCGCCCTGGCCTGGGGGCTCGACCGCCTCGCGCCGGGGCTGGCCACGGGCTGGGCCTGGCTCGCCCCGCTGGGCTACGCCCTGGTCGCCCTGGGGCTCGTGGCCATGGCGCTGGCGCTGGTGGAATTCCTGCGCAACCGCACCACCTTCATCCCCCGGCGCGTGCCCACGGCCTTTCTGCAACACGGCATCTACCGCTTCAGCCGCAACCCGATCTACCTGGGCGATGCGCTGGTGCTCGCGGGCCTGATCCTCGCCTGGGACGTGCTGCCGGCGCTCCTGCTGGTGCCGGCCTTCATGTGGCTCATCACCAGACGCTATATCGAAGGCGAAGAGGCGGGGCTCGAGGCGAAGTTCGGCGCCGACTTCACCGCCTGGAAGCAGAAGGTCCGCCGCTGGCTCTGAGCCCTTCGGGGGGTGCGGATTTGCCCCCTGAGCGCGTTGCAAGGCCTTGAAACAGCATTACTATTCCCGCGATCTTGCGCCTGTTCGGGAAGCAAATCCGCCGGATTTTGACCTGGGATTCGTGGGATTGATGGGGCCTGAGCCCGCATGGGGCCTGAGCCTACATGGAAAAGGAGATCCCGCAGCCGCAGGAGGAGGCGGCATTGGGGTTCTCGATCACGAAGCGCGCGCCGATCAGCTCTTCGGTGAAGTCGATCACCGCCCCGGCGAGGAAGGGCAGCGACACTTCGTCCACCACCACCTTTTCGCCGCCGCCCTCCAGCACCAGGTCGCCCTCGGCTGGCGCGTCAAGGCTGATATCGTACTGAAAGCCCGAGCAGCCGCCGCCCTCGACCGCGATCCTGAGCGCCTTGCCCTCGGCGCCGGCGCCGATCTCGGCGAGGCGGGCAAAGGCGCGCTCGGTGACCTTGGGGGGCAGGGTGATGTCCATCGGCTTGTTCCTTCTGTTCGCGAGAGGCAATATAGGCAGGCAGGGGGCGGGCAACAAGGTGACGCGATGACCAGAGAAAGAAGGGCGCCATATGCGAGCGACCCGCACCAGAGCCGCGGGCGGCTCTACCGGGAGGCAGAGAGCGCCTTTCGCTCGCCGTTTCAGCGCGACCGCGACCGGATCATCCATGCCAGCGCCTTTCGCCGGCTCAAGCACAAGACCCAGGTCTTTGTCGAGCATGAGGGCGATTACTTCCGCACCCGGCTGACCCATTCGCTCGAAGTGGCGCAGGTGGCGCGCACCATTGCCGGGGTGCTGGGGCTCGACGAGCACCTGACCGAGGCGATTGCGCTGGCCCATGATCTGGGCCACACCCCCTTTGGCCATACCGGCGAGGAGGCGCTGGACCGGCTCATGGCCCCGCATGGGGGCTTTGACCACAATGCCCAGGCGGTCAGGATCGTCACGTCGCTCGAGCGCCATTATGCCGAGTGGGACGGGCTCAACCTCACCTGGGAGACGCTGGAGGGGCTGGCCAAGCATAACGGCCCGGTGCGCGCGCCCCTGCCGCGGGCGCTGGCCGAATACGATGCGCGCCACGATCTCGAGCTTGCCAGCCATGCCAGCGCCGAAGCGCAGGTGGCGGCGCTGGCCGACGACATCGCCTATAACAACCACGACCTGCATGACGGGCTGCGCGCGGGGCTGTTCACGGTGGAGGATATCTGCGCGCTGCCGATCGTCGGCCCGGCCTTCGCGGAAGTGGACCGGCGCTGGCCGGGGCTCGAGGCCGGGCGGCGGCGCCACGAGGCGCTGCGCCGGGTCTTCGGGGCGATGGTGGAAGACGTGCTCGCCACCTCGCGGGCGCTGCTCACCGAGGCGGCGCCGGGCTCGGTCGAGGCGGTGCGCGCGCTGGGCCGGCCGGTGATCCGCTTTTCGCCCGGGCTGTGGGAAGAGCTGCGCGAGATCCGCGCCTTTCTGTTCGCCCGCATGTATCGTGCGCCTTCGGTGGTGGAGATGCGCGCCCGGGTGACAGGCGTGGTCGAAGACCTGTTTGCCGCCTATATGGCCGATCCGGCCCTGCTGCCCGAAGAATGGCGCGCGGATATGGGGGAGGCGTCAGACGAATCCGCGCTCGCCCGCGTGGTCGCCGATTACATCGCCGGCATGACCGACCGCTTCGCCCTGCAGGAGCATGAGCGGCTGTTCTGATGCGGGGCGCGGAAGGGGCAGGCAGGGATACCGGCGCACTAGGCTCAGGACCCATCAATCCCGCGCTCACAGCGGTGCAGGCGCTTCATCTCAGGGGCCTTTTGCCTTTGGAAAGGGGACCCACCCTGTCCGGCGGGCAAAAAACCCCTGATAGCACGCGCCTCAAGCCGCTGTGAGCGCGGGATTGATGGGTCCTGAGCCTAGCCCCCGCGCAGTGGACAGGAAGAAAAACACGAGGAAAAACACGAGGAAAAGAAAACAGGCACCCGCAGGTGCCTGTTCGATCTTTCCATACCCTTGCCGAATCCAGCTAGCCCGGCGAAATCCCGCTGGTCAGCCGAACCCGGATCGCCTGGCTTGCCTTACAGCGTCGCCGCGAGGATCACCAGCAGCAGGATCGGCACGATGATGCCGGCCGAAGAGCTCGAAGAAGCCTCTTCAACGATGATTTCCGGCTCCACCACCGGCGGCTGGTAGTTACCGGCCTGGGCGGTGCTGGCGGCCATCGTGACGGCGAGAGCAGCGGCAGCTGCGGAAGTTGCGTATTTCATGTTATTCCCTCGTTATACGTAAGCCGGATTTGGCACAGGTGGACATTACCCGCCCGAAATATCCCTGTCAAACGCCGGTAACCCTGTTTGACGGTAAAAACAGCCGGGCTGTGGCCCAGTTGCGTCACTCTTTGGGCAAAACCTTGTGGATCTTGGGTTTTTTGCTGCGGCAGAAGGGTGATTCGGCGCCCGGAGCGGGACCCGGAAAGCGAATCCTCGGCCCGGTTGCGGCCCGCTCGCGGCCGGCCTGGCAAAGCCCCTCCCGCCGTCCC
>JALWTH010000185.1 GCA_027082975.1 Paracoccaceae bacterium
CTGCCCGGCTTCTGCATCTGCTTCTGCCTGTGGTGTCGGCTGTGCGGGCTCTGCTGCCGTATCCGGCTCCGTCGCTGCCGTATCCGCTCCCGTTTCCGCCGGCTCCCGCCCCGCGCGGGCCGTCTCTTCCGGGCCGGGCGCCTGCCCGCCGGCCGGGGCGGGCGCTTCCGGCGCCTCCGCCCCGACCGGCCGCTGAAACCAGGTATGCCCGCAATTGGAGCATTGCACATCGCGGCCGGTATCCGGGATCACCCGGCCGTCGATCTCGTATTGCGCACCGCAATTCGGGCAAACAAGCCGCATCTTTGAACCCCGTCCATTCGCACAGAGGAGAATTTCGCCCCCGCCGTCCCTCCGGCAGTATGTGGGGAAGGGGGCGGAAAATCAAACCCTTGTAACAGGCGCATTGAAACAGTTTCGCCGCCCGGGGTAAAGTGCTGCCAAAGGGCAAGGGAAAGGCAGACCGTGATCGAGCTTCAGGACGTAACCTATGGTTATGGCGGCACAGCCTTGCTCGCCGGCATATCGCTGCGCCTGGCGCAGGGCTCGTTTCACTTCCTCACCGGGCCGAGCGGCGCCGGCAAGACCACGCTGATCAAGCTGTGCTACGGCGAGCTGATCGCCGGGCAGGGGCGGGTCAGCCTGTTTGGCCAGGATGCCGCCAGCATGAGCCGCGACGAGATCGCGCTGGCCCGGCGCCGGATCGGGGTGGTGCACCAGGATTGCCAGTTTCTCGACCACCTCACCGTGGCCGAAAACGTGGCCCTGCCGGTGGTGGTGTCCGGTCGCCCGAGCCAGCAGATCGAGCGCGACCTAGAGGACCTGCTGGGCTGGGTCGGGCTGGCGGCGCATCGCGATGCCCTGCCGCCGGAGCTTTCCGGGGGCGAGCGCCAGCGTGCCGCGCTGGCCCGCGCGGTGATCATGTCGCCCGAGGTGATCCTGGCCGACGAGCCCACCGGCAATATCGACTGGGAGATGTCCCTGCGCCTGCTGACCCTGCTGGTGGAGCTCAACCGCATGGGCAAGACGGTGCTGATCGCCACCCATGACCTGAACCTGATCCGACAGGCCAAGAAGCAGGTCGCCGCCCGGGTGCTGCGCATCGCCAACCGGCAGCTGCTCGCCGCGGGGGCCGAGCTGTGAAGCGCGCGCGGCGCATATCCGCCCGCCGGCTGCTCGCCTTCGCGATCGGCGACGCGCAGGCCGACCGGGTCGTGCCCCCCTCCGGCTTCACCGCGCGCCTGACCGTGCTGGCGGCGGCGGCGATGGCCTTTCTCGCGGTGTTCGCGCTGGCGCTGTCGCTGGCCACCGGGCGGCTGGCGAACCGCTGGAGCGAGGCCCTGACCGGCACCGCCACCATCCGCATCACCGCCCCCGAAGACCAGATCGAAGCCCAGACCGCCGCCGTGCTGCGCCTACTCGAGACCACGCCGGGCATCGGCCAGGCCCGCCTGATCGGGCGCGACGAGCAGGCCGCGCTGCTCAGCCCCTGGTTCGGCCCCGACCTGCCGCTTGACAGCCTGCCGCTACCGGTGCTGATCGAGATCACCGAAGCGGGCGCGGGCTATGACGCCACCGGCCTCAGGGCCCGCCTCGCCGGCGAAGCCCCCGGCGCGGTGCTCGACGACCATTCCCGCTGGCGCGCGCCGCTGGTCAGCGCCGCCCGGCGCCTGCGCGCGCTGGGCTGGGCCTCGATGCTGCTGATCGCCGCCACCACCGCGCTGATCATCACGCTCGCCACCAGCGCCGCGCTGGCCGCCAATGCCCAGGTGATCCGGGTACTGCGCCTGATCGGCGCGCAGGATGCCTATATCGCCGGCGCTTTCGTGCGCCGCTACACCGCCCGCGCCTTCACCGGCGCGCTCGCGGGCACCGTGCTGGGGGCGGTGGTGGTGGCGCTTCTGCCGGCCCGCGACACCGCCGGCGCAGCCGGAGAATTCCTCACCGGCCTCGGCTTCACCGGCACCGACTGGCTGCTGCTGCCGCTGATCCCGCTGCTCGCCGCGCTGGTCGCCTTTGCCGCCACCCGCACCACCTCGCTCGCCACGCTGAAAGAGAGAAGCTGATGAGAAACGCCCTGCAATGGCTGCGCTCGCTGCTGTTCATCGCCCAGATGTATCTGGTCATGCCGATCATGGGCTTCGCCCTGCTGCCGCTCGCCCTGATCAACCGCAACAGCGCCTACTGGAGCATCCGCCTCTACTGCAACTGGGTGCGCTGGAGCGCGCGCTGGCTGGTCGGCCTGCGCTCGGAGATCCGCGGAGAAGTGCCGCAGGACGCCTGCATCATCGCCGCCAAGCACCAGTCGTTCTTCGACATCCTGCTGCTCGCCTCGGTGGTGCCGCGCATCCGCTTCGTGATGAAGAGCGAGCTGCGCTGGGCCCCGATCATCAACATGTACGCCTACTGGACCCGCGCGATCCCGGTCAATCGCGGCAAGCGCGGCGCGGCGATCAAGCAGATGGTCGCGGCGGTCAGGGCCGGCACGGATATGCCCAGCCAACTGATCATCTTCCCCCAGGGCACCCGTACCGCGATCGGCGCGAAGAAGCCCTACAAGATCGGCACCGGCGTGCTCTACAAGGAAACCGGCCAGAAGGTCGTGCCCGCCGCCACCAATGTCGGCGCCTTCTGGCCGCGCCACGGCATCCTGCGCAAGCCGGGCCTCGCGGTGCTCGAATTCCTCGACCCGATCGAACCGGGCCTGCCGATCGAGGAGTTCATGGCGAAGATGGAAGAGGCGATCGAAACCGCCTCCGATCGGCTGGCGATCGAAGCCGGCATCGACCTCGAAAAGATCCGCAGCGCCACCGGAGCATGAGCTGCCCCTTTCATCTTTCGCCAAATACTCCCGCCGGAGGCCCGAATTTTCGCAGAAAATTCGCCCCCGCCGCCCCCGCGGTTCAGAAATCCACCGCGATGCCGTTCTTCTCCCAGTCGCCATAGCGCACGGGCTCGGGCCCCTTGCGCCCGCCGATCTCTTTCGGCTGCGCCTGCTCGCGCGCCTTGCGCCGGCGCTCTTCGGCCTCGGCGAGCGCGCGCTTTGCCGCTTCGGGCAGGTCTTTTTCAGGCTCGGTCATGGTGGCCTTGCGCATCCTTGTCGTTTCCTCCCCCCTCCTATAGACCCGCGCGCAGGCAAGGCAAAGGGGCCGGGATGGACAAGGCGGCAGAGGATGCGCGGCGGGTGGCGGTGGAGCTGCTCGGAGATGTGACCGAGCAGCGCCGCCTGCTCTCCGAGGCGCTCCCCCGTCACACCGCCCCCCTCGCGCCCGCCGAGCGCGCCCGCGCCCAGCGGCTCGCGCTCACCACCCTGCGCGCCATGGACCGCGCCGACCGGATGCTGGGGCCGCATCTGACGAAGCGCCCGCCCGCGCGCGTGATGAGTATCCTGCGCCTTGGCGTGACCGAGATCTGCGAGCTTGGCGCGCCGGCGCACGCGGTGGTCAATGCCGCCGTTGCGCTCGCGGGTGCCGACAGGCGCATGTCCCGCTTCAGGGGGCTGGTCAATGCGGTGCTGCGCAAGGTGGCGGGCGAGGCGGAGAGGTGGCAAAGCCTGCCCATCCCGCGCCTGCCCAAATGGCTGCGCAAGCCGCTGATTGCCGATTACGGCAAGGCGGCGGTCGAGGCGATGGAAGCGGTGCATTACCGCGCCGCGCCGCTCGACCTCACCGCGCGGGGCGATGCGCGCGAAGTGGCCGCGGCCACCGGCGGGCGGCTGCTGCCTACCGGCTCGGTGCGGCTGGATGACTGGGGGCAGGTCTCCGCCCTGCCGGGCTTCGCCGAAGGCGCCTGGTGGGTGCAGGACGCCGCCGCCGCGCTGCCCGCGCGCATCCTCGCCCCCGCGCCCGGCGCCCGGGTGCTCGACATGTGCGCGGCCCCCGGCGGCAAGACCCTGCAACTGGCGGCAATGGGCGCACGCGTCACCGCGCTCGACATCTCCGCTTCCCGCCTCAAACGCCTCAAAGAAAACCTCGCCCGCTGCCGCCTCTCCGCCGAGCTTGCCGTGGCCGACGCGCTCGCATTCGACGCGCCCCCCTTTGACGCCATCCTGCTCGACGCCCCCTGCAGCGCCACCGGCACCATCCGCCGCCACCCGGACCTGCCCCACGCGCGAGACGGCAGCGACTTTCCGGCCCTCTTCGCCCTGCAGGAAGCGCTGATCGACAAGGCGCTCGGCCTTCTCAGGCCCGGCGGGCGGCTGGTCTATTGCACCTGTAGCCTGCTGATCGACGAGGGCGAAGAGCAGATCCGCGACGCGCTCACCCGCCACGCGGAGCTGAAAGCCGAGCCCGAAGCCCTCGCGCTCCCCGGCATCGAACCCGGCTGGCGCAGCAAAGAAGGCGGCCTGCGCCTGCGCCCGGACTACTGGGCCGAGCAGGGCGGCATCGACGGCTTTTACATCGCCGCGCTGCGCAAGGGCTGAGCCGACCGGCCCGCCGCCGGTTTCGCATGACAGCCCGGCCCCCGCCCTGTATGCTCGCCCCAAGAGCGGGGCGCGACCCCCGCCAGCTTGCAGCCGAAGAGCAGCCGGACGAGGCATCCCGTGGCACGAAACAACACCTGGCGCGACCACAAGGAGCGTTTTCTGAACCGCTGGCACGCGCGCCGTGCCGCCCGCGCCCGCCCGGCCACGGGCTTCGTCTCCCAGCCCGAGCCGCGCACGATCGGCTCCTATGCCCGCGGCAAGCAGCTGGTCGCCGGCAACCTGCTCTTTGCCGGCCACCTGGTAAACGCCCCTGGCGACATGCTCTGGCAGGTCGCCGCCCCGACCCCGGCCTTCACCGTCGAGATCAACGGCTTTGCCTGGCTCGACGACCTCGCCGCCCTTGGCGACCGCCCCGCCCGGCTGACGGCGCAGAAATGGCTGCTGGGCTGGATCGCGGCCTATGGCGACGGGCGCGGGCCGGGCTGGACCCCGGACCTCACCGGGCGCCGGCTGATCCGCTGGATCAACCACGCCCTGTTCATCCTCAACGGCCAGGAGCCCGACGCCACCCTGGCCTTTTACCGCTCGCTGGCCTGCCAGACCATATTCCTGTCGCGCCGCTGGCAGGGGGCGAGCCCCGGCCTGCCGCGCTTTGAAGCGCTGGTGGGGCTGATCTATGCCGGCCTCGCCCTCACCGGCATGGAAGAGCACGCCGACCCGGCAGTAAGGGCGCTGGCGCGCGAATGCGAAAGCCAGATCGACGCCGAGGGCGGCATCCCCACCCGCAACCCGGAAGAGCTTCTCGAGGTCTTCACCCTGCTCACCTGGGCCGCCTCCGCGCTCAGCGAGTCCGGGCGCCGGGCGCCGGGCGAGCATCTGGCCGCGATCGAGCGTATCGCCCCCACCCTGCGCGCCCTGCGCCATTCCGACGGCGGGCTGGCGCGGTTTCACGGCGGCGGGCGCGGCATCGAGGGCCGGCTGGATCAGGCGCTGGCGGCCTCCGGCGTGCGCCCGGCCCAGCAGGTCGGGCTGGCCATGGGCTATGCGCGGCTTTCGGCGGGGCGCACCAATGTGATCATGGACGCTTCCCGCCCGCCCCGGGGCGAGGCCAGCGCCGGGGCCCACGCCTCGACGCTCGCCTTCGAGCTCACTTCCGGGCGCCGCCCGCTGATCGTCAATTGCGGCTCCGGGGCGCATTTCGGCGAGGAATGGCGCCGCGCCGGGCGCGCCACCCCTTCCCATTCGGTGCT
>JALWTH010000186.1 GCA_027082975.1 Paracoccaceae bacterium
CATGTACCAGTCCACGATCCTGGGCACATCGGTGCGCCCGCGCGCGCCCCCGAAGGCGGTGCCCCGCCACACCCGGCCCGTCACCAGCTGGAACGGGCGGGTGGAAATCTCGGCCCCCGCCGGCGCCACGCCGATGATGATGCTCTCGCCCCAGCCCTTGTGCGCGCTTTCCAGCGCGGTGTGCATCACCTCCACATTGCCGGTGGCATCGAAGGTGTAGGCTCAGGACCCATCCTGAGCCTACACTGCCGCACGGCTGAATATCGAGCCCCACGGCGCCGGGAGGGTCGCCCGCATCCGATGCGGATGAACGGGGCGGGCGCAGGACAGGATGCAGGGTCTCGGAGCTTCAGGGGCGCAGGAACTTCGCCCCGCCACCCGCCTCGCCGCCGCTCGGCGACATCACCCGCACCACCGGTTCGGGCCGGGAGAAGCGCCCCTCATTGGCGGCCAGCATCTGCATCATCTCGGCCAGGGGCCGTTCAAGCGAGGTGCCCAGCGATACCGGCATGTTGCGCGCCATGGCCTTGGCCGAAACCACCGAGACGATCTGCGCCACCCCGTCCTCCATGACAAAGACCGGCGCCCCGGAGGAGCCGAAATCGACCGAACACGACATGACCAGCGCCCCGGACTGACGCGCCAGGATATTGCAGCTCTCCTGCAGCGATGGGCTGTCGGCCCGGTCGAAGGCATAGGAGACCACCCCGACCTCGGCCCCCTTGGGCGGCTGGGCATGGACCGGAAACGGCCGGATCGAGCCCGAGCGGATCGGACGGTCCAGCTCCAGCAGCGCCAGGTCATAGCGCACCCGGCTGGCGACATTCTGCTCGGAATAGACATAATCGGGATGGACGATCGCCCGGCGCACCCCGCGATAGGCCGAGGCCCGCCCGCCGCGCCAGCCGGCGAGGAATTCGATCTCGTCGGTGGGGACGCGCGCGCCGGTATCGCGGTCAAACAGGCAATGGGCCGCGGTCAGGACCAGGTTTTCCGCCACCAGCGCCCCGGTGCAGAAGCTGCGCCGGCCCATGTTGAGCCGCCCCACGCCTTCCCAGCCACGACTGTCATCCATGGTCACCAGGCTTTTCAGCGGTGAGGTGCCCGCTTCGCTCGGCGGGGTGAGCAGCACATATCCCACGGCCAGCGCCACGGCCAGTTTCAGCTTGAAGAACATCGCCTCTCCCTCGTCTTGCGGGGAAAGGGTTAGGTAACGGAATCGCCGGTTTTATGACGAAACCGGTTCGATTCAGGGAAGCTTTGCGCCGGAATTGGGGCAAGGGGGCAGGTCGCCGGGGCGGTCCGGGCCATCCGGCCGCCGGGGCGGGAGAGCCGGCCGGGCCCGATCCGACCGCCGCGCCGAGGGCGGGTCAAGATCCTCCCGGCTCCCGCGAGAGCGGCTGCCCAGCCCCGTCCTGGTCCCCGTCCTGGTCCCCGTCCTGATCCCGATCTTGACCCCGCTCCTGATCCCGCGCCTGACCCCGGTCTTGACAAGGCACGGCCCGGGCCGAATACTCCTTCGCATTCACCTCACCGCGCCCGGCGTGAATCCCCGGGGCCAGGCCCCGGTTCGCAGACCCGGTACGCGGAGTTGCATATTGACCAAACCCCATAGGAGAAATCCATGCCAACAAACGATCTTAACCGCCGCACCCTCCTCGCCTCGGTCGCCAGTGCCGCCGTCCTGTCCGCGTGGCAGGCACGGGCTGCCGGCCAGCAATCCGGTGCCGGAGGCGCGGGCATCAATAATTCCGATCCCCGGGACCCGGACGGCCTCCCGTTCAGCCAGCAAATCAGGGTCCGCTCCGCCGATATCCGCATCACCGACAAGGGGATCGTCGTCATCAGCAACCCCGGTTTGCGCGCCGGTCTCGAACAGCACCGCAATGCCACCATCGAACTGATGCAGAAGCGCGTGCCCGGGCTGCGTGCCGGGGATATCGGGATCGACAAGCAGGGACGGGTCCTGCTGAGCAATCCCGAGGCCGGCAGGCTGATCAGGGATCTGACGCAGCGCCCGGGAGACCTCAATATCTTCTGCTCCTAGGGGCGGGGCATGGTGAGGCCGGGCATGGCCCGGGCAGAGCCTGGCGCGCCATCCGGTGCCGGGTCGGGCACAGCCTCCGCCACGGCGCCCGGCGCCGTGCCGAAGAGCGCCGAGGTGGATGCGCGCGCGCTTCACCTGATCCTGCACCCCACCGAGCAGTGCAACTTCCGCTGCACCTACTGCTATGAGCGCTTCGAGATCGGGCGCATGGCGCCGGACACCGTCGCCGGCATCAAGCGCCTGCTGGCCGCGCGCCACGACCTGGAAAGGCTGCATATCGGCTGGTTCGGGGGCGAGCCGCTGGTGGCGCCGGACGTGGTGCGCGAACTGAGCCGCACCGCCCGGACCCATTGCGCGCTGCATGGTATCGCCTACAGCGCCGACATGACCACCAATGGCTACCGCCTCACCGAGCCACTGGCGCGCGAACTGGTCGGGCTGGGCATCGGCTCCTATCAGATCTCGCTCGACGGCGACGGCGAGGCCCATGATCGCACCCGCCGGCGGGCCAATGGCGCCGGCAGCTTCGCCACCATCTGGAGCAATCTCGAAGCGCTGATGGCGTCGGACCTGGACCTGAATATCCTCCTGCGCATCCACTACCACCGCGACAACCTGGCCTCGATCGAAGCCCTGATCGAACGCCTCGCACGGGCCTTTCCCGGCGAGAGGCGGCTGGAGCTCCATTTCAGGAGCGTCAGCCCCCTGGGCGGGGAGAATGACCGCGACTTTCCCTTCGTCGAACGCGCGCGCCGGCAGGCGGTGGAGCGGCGCCTGGCCGAAGCACTCGCCGGGCGCTTGCGGCTGCGCCGCCGGGCTGAAAGCGGGACCTGCTATGCCTGCCTGCCCAATTCCCTGGTCATCCGCGCCGACGGCACGATTTCGAAATGCACCGTCGCCCTCTATGACGAGCGCAACATCATCGGCCGCCTGCACCCCGATGGCAGGCTGGAAGTCGATGACGCCCGGCTTCGCCCCTGGCTGGAAGCGCTGGTCTGCGGCGACCCGGCGGCGCGGGCCTGCCCGCTGCGGGCGCTTGCCTCGAATGGGGCGCGGGACGAGGTGCAGGATGCCTCATCGCAGCGGCACAGCAGGGGAAAGGCCGAAGGGAAGAGGGTCGGGGCATAAGCGCATCTCGCGCGCGGGGCCGCGCAGGAGAGAGCAGAGCTTCCCGCCTCCCGCAGGCCTGTCGGCCCACGGGCGCCCGGGCCGGGCCTCGCTGCGCTCGGCAGATTTGAGGCCTCCGGCGGGGATATTTCTGAACAGAAGAAGAGGGGCAAAGGGGGAGTTGTTTTTCGCCGGCAAAACGCCCCGTCCCTCACCCTTCCATCTTGGCCGGTTTCGGCCCGCCGGTGGCCCAGTCGAGCAGTTCCACCGTGTGCACCACCGCCACCCCGGCGCCTTCGGCCAACTGCACCATGCAGCCGATATTGCCGGCGGCGATCACCTCGGGCCCGGTGGCCCTGAGGGTTGCGAGCTTGCGCGCCTTCAGTTCGCCGGAAATCTCCGGCTGAAGCAGGTTGTAGGTGCCCGCCGAACCGCAGCACAGATGCGCATCCGCCGGCTCCACCACCTCGTATCCCACCCGGGCGAGAAGCGCCTTGGGCAGATCGGTGATCTTCTGCCCGTGCTGCAGGGAGCAGGCCGCGTGATAGGCCACCCTGAGACGCGGCGCGCCGCCCTCGGGCAGATCGAGGCGCGCCAGCACCTCGCTCACATCCGCCGCCAGGGCGGCGACGCGGGCCGCATCCTCGGCCAGCGGATCATTGGCGAACATGTGGCCGTAATCCTTGATGGTGGTGCCGCAGCCCGAGGTGTTGATGACGATCGCATCGAGCCCTTCGCCGGCAATCTCGCGCGACCAGGCGCGGATATTGGCCGCCGCCGATCCATGCGCCAGCGCCTCCTTGCCCATGTGGTGCGTGAGCGCCCCGCAGCAGCCGGCGCCGCGCGCCACCACCACCTCGCAGCCAAGGCGGGTGAGCAGGCGGATGGTGGCATCGTTGATATCGGTGTCCAGCGCCTTTTGCGCGCAGCCGGTCATCAGCGCCACCCGCATCCTGCGCGCGCTCTCGGCCGGAAATACCTGCGCATCATCATTGCGACTGACCGGCGGTATCTGCCTGGGCGCCATCGACAGCATCGCGCGCAGCCGCGCGTCGGGGATCAGGCGGCGAAAGGGCTTGCCGATTTTCGCGCCCAAAAGCGCCAGGCGGAAGCGGCGCGGATAGGGAATGACGCGCGCCAGCAGAGCGCGCAAGGCGCGCTCGAAGAGGGGCCGCTTGTGGGTCTTTTCGATATGGGCGCGCGCGAGGTCCACGAGGTGCATGTAATGCACCCCCGAGGGGCAGGTGGTCATGCAGGACAGGCAGGAAAGGCAGCGATCCACATGGCGCACGGTCTCGGCCGGCGGCACGCCGCCCGCCTCCAGCATGTCCTTGATCAGGTAGATGCGCCCGCGCGGGGAGTCGAGCTCGTCGCCCAGCACCTGGTAGGTGGGGCAGGTCGCGGTGCACATGCCGCAATGCACACAGGCGCGCAGGATCTCGTTGGCGGTGCGGATGCCGGGGTCCTGAAGCTGCTCGGGGGTGAAAAAGGTCTGCATCTCACACCCCCCTCAGCCCGGGGTTCAAAATCCCCCTCGGGTCGAATTTGTGCTTGATTTCGGCCTCCAGATCGGCCAGAGGCGCCGGCTGAGGTTGAAATACTGCAACCCGCTCCCGCAATTCCCGGCTCCCGCGCACCAGCGTCGCGTGCCCGCCCAGCCGGGCGATCTCGCCGCGAATGGCCGCCGCTCCCGCATCGCCTTCCTCCTCCACCAACAGCCAGACCAGCCCGCCGCCCCAGTCATAGAGCGCTTCCGCCGCAAGGCCCTGTCTTTCCAAAGCAGCCACCAGACCCGGCCCATCCGAGGGCTTCAGCGACAGCCGCCAGACCGCCCCCGCGCGCCCGGCAAAAGGCACCACGTCGCGCACCTCCCGCCACAGGGCCGCACTCGCCGCGCCCTCGACCAGCTCCCAGTCGCCGCCAAGCGCAGCCCGCAGCGCGCCGGCCCGATACGCAACCGACTCACCAAAACCCTCAAGGCGCAGCCGCAGCTGCCCGCCCACCAGCGCCGCGCCGCTCACCTCCCAGGGCGTGCCCAGAGCCCGCGCCATCAGCGCAACCCCCGCGCCCGCTTCCGCCACCTGCGCGACCAGCGTCGCCTCCGCCTCAGGCGCCGCCAGCACCTTCAGGCTCACCTCGCTCAACACCCCGAGCGTGCCCCATGAGCCCGCCATCAGCCGGCTCAGATCATAGCCGGTCACGTTCTTCATCACCCGCCCGCCATTCCTGATCACCTGCCCGCGCCCATCCACGAAACGCACGCCCAGCAGAAAGTCCCGGCACGCCCCCACCAGCACCCGGCGCGGGCCCGAGACATTGGCCGCCACCACCCCGCCAATGGTCGGCTCTCCATCCGTTCCCAGCAACACCCGATGATCCATCGGCTCAAAGGCCAGCCGCTGCCCCTCGCCCGCCAGCAGCGCCTCGCTCTCGGCGAGCGCCCTGCCGGCCCCCACCACCAGAGTGCGCGCGCCG
>JALWTH010000187.1 GCA_027082975.1 Paracoccaceae bacterium
GGCTCAGCGCGCTGTTCGACATCACTGAAGCCGGTGACTTCGAAGGCGCCAACATCCTCCACCTTCCCGGCGGCGACAGCCCGGACTTCGCCCGGCTCGACCCGCTTCTGGACCGCCTCGCCGCCGCGCGCGCCGCCCGCCCCCGCCCGGCCACCGACCGCAAGATCCTGCTGGGCTGGAACGGCGCCGCCATCGCCATGCTGGCCGAGGCGGCGCAGGTGACCGGGCGCGCCGATTACTGGCAGGCAGGCGCCCGTGCGGCGCGCTCCCTGCTGGCCACGCTCAGGACCGCCGGCGGCTACCGCCACGCGGCGATCGACGGCGCGCCCACCGCTACCCCGGCGCAGCTTTCCGACCTCGCCGCCCTCGGCCTCGGGCTGGTGGCGCTGCACGACTTCGCCCCCGAGGGAGAGGCCCGCGCCCCCTGGCTCGCCGAAGCCCGCGCCATCGCCGAAATCATCCGCGCCGGCTTCGGCCCGGCCGATACGGGCTACCGCATGACGATGCAGCCCGAGGGCTTCTCGCCGGTGATCGCCATCGAAGACGGCAACCTGCCCTCGGGCAATGCCATGGCGCTGATGCTGTTTGCCCGGCTGTCGCGGCGCATGGAGGCGCCGGAACTGGAGGTCGAGGCCAACCGCCTCGCCGCCGCCCTGTCCGGCCTCGCCGCCGAGATACCGGACCAGCGCGCCGGCTTGCTCACCGCCATTCGCGAACTGGCAGAAGGCGAGGCCGGGCCGGTGCGCTACGTCTCCGGCGGCGCGGTGCGGGTGGAGATGCGCGCCGGGGGCAGCGAAGGCGGCGCGGCGCGCTTCACCCTCGACATCAAGCCCGGCTGGCACATCAATGCCCATCTGCCGCTGGAGGATTACTTCATCCCCACCGATCTGGAGGTGGCCGGCACCCCGCTCCCCGCCGATGCCTGGCCCGCGCCGCGGATCAAGGCGCTGGGCTTCAACCCCGCGCCGCTGGCGCTCTACGAAACCCGCCTGACACTCACCGCGCCCCTGCCCGACACCCGCCCGGTCAGCGCAAGGCTCACCCTGCAGGCCTGCTCGGACGAAATCTGCCTGGAGCCGCAAGAGCTGCGCTTCGTCCTGCGATAGGGGAGGATCGGCAACGGGAGCGAGAGGGGGCGCCCGGAAGTGGTGCCGCTGATAGGACTTGAACCTACGACCCCATCATTACGAATGACGTGCTCTACCAGCTGAGCTACAGCGGCCGACACTTCCGGTGGCCGGTCTTTAGCATCGCTCGGGGGCGCTGTGTAGCCCTATTTTTCGACCGTGGGGGCTTCGCTTTCGGAGTCGTCTGCGGGAGGGGCTTCCGGCGCTTCGGCCTCGATGACCAGCGGGTCTTCGCCCTCCGGCCCCGGCTCCGTCTCGCCCTCCGCCTGTTCGGGGAGAGCGGCGCCCTCGTCCTTCGCGTCGGCGACGATCAGCGGCAGCATGTCGGCGCTGCCGGGCAGGGCGACTTCGCCCGCTTCGGGTTCCTTCCAGCTCAGCGTGTCGAAGGAGGCGCAATGCGCGCAGACCGGCACCCAGTGGGCGTGGACGTGGTTGCAGTTATCGCAGATCCATTGCGGGCCGCGCGGGGCGGTGACGGCGCGCGCAAGCCAGGCGCGCACCACCGAGTCATCGGCCCCCTCGCCGCGCTCGATCGCCGCCATCAGGGTCAGGGCGCGCTGGCTGGGGCGCTCTTCGGCAAGCTCGCCCAGCGCCTTGCGCGCGGCGGCGAAGTCGCCGGCGGCGACATGCAGCTCGGCCAGCAGCATCCGGGTCTCGGGCGAATCGGGCTGGTGGCGGGTGAGGGCTCGAAAGCGCTTGAGCCGCGCTTCGGGGCTCTCGTCCGGCACAATGGCGGCAAAGGCGGCGGCAAGCTCCGGGTGGGGCTGGGCCTGCCAGGCCTTGACGATCACCCGGGCGGCATATTTCGGCTTGCCGTCCTCGATATAGGAGCGGGCGGTGAGCACCGCGGCGGGCACCAGGTCGGGCGAGAGGCGGTTGGCCTCGATCGCCGCTTCGCGCGCCTCGATGCTCTTGCCCTCGGCAATCACGTCGCGCGCCTGGCTCAGCGCCAGCACCGCGTCGCGGCGCCGATAGACATCGCGCGGCAGGGCGCCGTATTTCAGCTTGGCGTTCAGGGTCTTGCGCGCACCTTCCCAGTCGCCCTTTTCGGCCTGCAGGCGCAAAAGCGTGTCCTGCACCTCGCCGTGGCGGGGCTTCAGCGCAAAGGCCTTTTCGGCGAGCTTCATCGCGGTATCGGTATCGCCCTCGGCGAGCTTCTGGCGCAAGAGGCCGCGCACCCCGACAAAGCGCGTGCGCTCGTCGGCGAGCAGGCGCTTGTACATGGTCAGCGCCTGGCGCTTGTCGCCGGACGCCTCGGCGGCCTGGGCGGCGAGCAGGCTGGTCAGTTCGGGGCGGTTCAGGTATTTCTCCGCCTTGGTGGCCCGGGCCGCGGCCAGTCGCGGCTCGCCCTCGGCCAGCGCCATCATCCCCTCGGCCAGCGCGTCATAGCCCTTGCGCTCGCGCCGGCGGTCGAACCAGCGCGAAATCGCGGTCTCGTCGCCATTGAGAAAGCGATAGACCGCCACCAGCAGGCCGGCGAGCTTCAGCCCCAGCCAGACCGCGAGGACCAGCACGATCAGCGCCAGCACGGCCTGCAGCGGGCCAAGATTGAACTCGGTGGCGCCAAGGGCGATGCGCACCCCGCCCTCGGTCTCCATCAGCGCCCCGGCACCGAGGGTCAAAGCCGCAATCGCGGCGACGAAAAGGACGATCTTGAGGAGCGACCAGAGCATGTTGTGTCCTTTACTGCGTGTCGAGGTCGGCACTCATGGCCTCGGCGGCGGCCAGGGCCTGCTGGCGGCGCTCTGCCTCGGCCAGCCAGGGCGCCATCTCCCGCTGCCCGGCTTCGGGCAGGGCGGCGATCTCGGCAAGCGCGGCGGAGAGGTCGCCGGCCTTCAGCGCCGCTTCGGCGCGCGAAAGCACCGCGTCGGGGTCGTCGCCCTCCTTCGGCTCGAGGCTGCGGGTGCCGAGCTGGCTGCGCAGGAAGCCTTCGAAACGGCCGATCCGGCCGGCCTCCACCAGCGCGGCAATCGACGCGGCAAGGGCGGCGCGGGCGGCATCGGGAAAGGCGCTCTGCAGGTCGCTCAGGGTGGGGATGCCCGCCTCGGCGGCCGCTGCCAGCGCCTCGGGCGGGGTCCGCCCGGTCAGGTCGGCGAGCCGGGCCAGGGGCGCGCCGAAGGGCTGGCCGCTCTCCAGCGCGGCGGTGAGCTGCGCACGCGCCGCACGCAGGGCGGATTCGCGGGCGGTTGCCTCGGCGCTGCGGCTGTCGGCGGCGGCGGCTTCCTCTGCCGCGCGTATGCGGGCAAGCTCGCCGTCCAGCATCTCGCGCATCGCCGCAAGCTCGCGCTCATAGGCGCGCGCGGCGGCCTCGGCGGCCTCGCTGCCGGAGCCGCGCGGGAGCTTTTCGAGAGCGCGCAGGCGGGCGTCGATGGCCTCGAGCGCCTCGCTCTGGCCGGCAAAGCGGGCCTGCATGTCGCCAAGCTGCTGGCGCAGATCGGCAAGGCCGGTATCGGCCTCGAGCGCGTCCACGCGCGCGCCAAGCGCCGCCAGGCGCGCGCCAAGCTCGGCGAGTTCGGCCTTCTGCGCCTCGAGGGCGGCGGCCAGCGGGTCCGGCTCCGGCTTGACCCCCGGAAAGGGCCAGCCCTCGGGGAAGACGGTGCGCGCGGCGGCAAATCCGAGCATGGCAGAGAGCGCGCCTGCGAGCAACAGGCCGGCGGCGGGCAGAGCCCTGCTGCGCGGCGAAGCCTCCGGCGCAGGGGCCTCTTCGCCCGCCGCCCCCTCGGCCAGGCTCTCTTCCTGCTCCCGATCCGGCTCCCGATCCTGCGGGGAATCTTCCGCCACGTCTTTACCTCTCATGCCTTGCGCGCGGACCTTATCCCGCCCCCGCCGGGGCCTCAAGCGCAACGCTGCCGCAGGGCGGCGAGGATCCGCCGCTGCATTTCCGCCCCCTCCGGCTGGGCGCAGGTCTCGCATTCTCCCCCCCCCGCCTGCCGCCAGGCGCGGGCCACGGCGGGGCTCAGGGCGATGGTGTGAAGCCCCCGCCCGCAGCGCTCCACCGCGCCCGAGACAAGCGCCGCCGAGCGCGGCGAGTAAAGGGGAAGGATCGCCCGGCGCTCCCCTTGCAGGGCGGCCAGCATCTCGCGGCTCAGGGCCAGCGCGCGCTGGTCGTAGAGGATGGCCTCTGTCGCCGGGATGCCCGCCGCGGCAAGCCGGCCGGCAATGTCGCCGCGCGCATGGCGGCCGCGCAGCCACAGGAGCGTGCCTTGCGGGGGATGGGCGGTGAGGTGGTCAAGCAGGGCGGCACTGTCGGGCGACTGGTGCAGGACCTCTCCGCCGACCGCACGCACCGCCTCGGCCGTGCGCGCCCCCACCACATAGGCGCCGCGCCCGCCGAGATCCCCGGCAAAGCGCACCCCATTGGCCGAGGTGAAGACCAGCGCGGCGGCGCCCGCAAGGTCGGGCGCGGGGCCGATGGCGACGATCTCCATCGCCGGCGACAGGATCGCCGGTACCGGCGCGCCCAGCGCCGCTTCGAGCGCGCGCAGCAGCCGCTCGGAAGCGGCGCGCGGGCGGGTCAGCAGCAGGGTGGCGGGCTCGGGCATGTCAGTCGCCGGGATTGTGTGGATCGCGCCACGGTGATACCCCGCAGGCAGGGCAGGATGCAACGAGGTCCAACGAGGCGCAATGACCGACACGCTGACCATACTCGGGCTCGAAAGCAGCTGCGACGATACCGCCGCGGCTGTGGTGCGCGTGGAGGCGGACGGGCGCGCCGAGATCCTCGCCAGCATCGTCGCCGGGCAGGCGGAGCTGCACGCGGCCTTTGGCGGGGTCGTGCCCGAGATCGCCGCCCGCGCCCATGTGGAAAAGCTCGACCTCTGCGCCGAGCAGGCGCTGGCAGAGGCGGGCCTGGGGCTTGGCGATCTGGACGCGGTTGCCGTCACCGCCGGGCCGGGGCTGATCGGCGGGGTGCTGGCCGGGGTGATGTTTGCCAAGGGGCTTGCCGCCGGGGCCGGCCTGCCGCTGGTGGGGGTCAACCACCTCGCCGGCCACGCGCTCACCCCGCGCCTCACCGACGGCGCGGCCTTCCCCTACCTGATGCTGCTGGTCTCGGGCGGGCATTGCCAGTTTCTGATCGCCAGGGGGGGTGAGGACTTCACCCGCCTTGGCGGCACGATCGACGACGCGCCGGGCGAGGCATTCGACAAGGCCGCGCGGCTGATGGGGCTTTCGCAGCCCGGCGGGCCGGCGGTGGAGGCCTGCGCGCGCAGGGGCGATGCGACCCGGTTCAAGCTGCCCCGCCCGCTTCTGGACCGTCCCGGCTGCGACATGTCCTTTTCCGGGCTGAAAACGGCGCTCCTGCGCACCCGCGACAAGCTGGTGGCCGAGCATGGCGGGCTGCGCGAGGGCGACCGTGCCGACCTTGCGGCGAGCTTTCAGGCGGCGATTGCCGATGTGCTGGCCGAGAAATCCCGCCGCGCCCTGGCCATCTACAATGCGTTCAACCCGCCCCGCCCGACCTTTGCCGTGGCCGGCGGCGTGGCGGGTTGAACGCATTGTAG
>JALWTH010000188.1 GCA_027082975.1 Paracoccaceae bacterium
TCGCATGATCGCCCTGCTGATCCGCGACTTGCGCCTGAGCGTGCGCGCGGGCGGGGGCTTCGGGCTCGGGCTCGCCTTTTTCCTGATCGTCATCGTGCTGGTGCCCTTTGGCGTCGGCCCCGAGGGCGACATCCTCGCCCGCATCGCCCCGGGCATCCTCTGGGTGGGCGCGCTGCTCGCCTGCCTCCTGTCGCTCGACCGGGTGTTTCAGCTCGACTTCGAAGACGGCACGCTGGACCTGCTGGCGACCGCGCCGGTGCCGATGGAAGGCGTGGTGCTGGTCAAGGCCCTCGCCCACTGGCTCACCACCGGCCTGCCGCTGGTGCTGGCGGCGCCGCCATTCGCCATGCTGATGCAGCTTCAGGGGCCGGGGCAGGGCTGGCTGGCGCTCTCGCTGGCGCTGGGCACCCCGGCGCTGTCGATGATCGGCGCCTTTGGCGCGGCGCTGACGGTGGGGCTGAAGCGCGGCGGGCTGCTGCTGAGCCTGCTGGTGCTGCCGCTCTACGTGCCGACCCTGATCTTCGGCGCCGAAGCCGCGCGAAGGGGAGCCGAGGGGCTGGCGGTGGGCACGCCACTCCTGCTGCTTGCGGGCATCACCGCCGCAAGCCTCGCGCTGATCCCCTTCGCGGCGGCGGCGGCGATACGGATCAACCTTCGGTGAGGGGCCGCAACTGCCCGGCTTTCGCCTTGCCCGTGCGCGCCCCTGCGCTTAGAAAGCGCCCATGACACTTGCAAGCCGCATGAACAGGTTCTGGGAGTTCGCCAATCCGGTCAGGTTCATGGCCTGGAGCGGCCGGCTGCTGCCCTATCTTGCCGCCCTCGCCGCGGCGGCGCTGGCGGTGGGGCTGGTCTGGGGCTTCTTCTTCACCCCCGAGGCGGAGAATTTCGGCTCCACGGTCAAGATCATCTATGTCCATGTCCCCGCCGCCACCATGGCGATCAATATCTGGATCATGATGCTCCTCGCCAGCCTGATCTGGCTGATCCGCCGCCACCATGTGAGCGCGCTGGCGGCCAGGGCGGCCGCCCCGATCGGCCTGACCATGACCCTCATTGCGCTCACCACCGGCATGGTCTGGGGCCAGCCGATGTGGGGCACCTGGTGGGCATGGGATCCGCGCCTCACGTCGTTTCTGGTGCTGTTCCTGTTCTATCTCGGCTACATGGCGCTCTGGGCGGCAGTGGAAAACCCGGACACGGCGGCCGACCTCACCTCGGTGCTGGCCATTGTCGGCTCGGTCTTCGCCCTGCTCTCGCGCTACGCGGTCAATTTCTGGAATCAGGGCCTGCATCAGGGCGCCTCGCTGTCGATGGACAGCGCCGAACACGTGGCCGATGTCTACTGGCAGCCGCTGGTGATTTCGATCCTGGGCTTTGGCCTGCTGTTTGCGGCGCTGCTCTTGGTGCGCACCCGCAGCGAAGTGCGCCGCCGGCGCACCCATGCGCTGGAAATGCGCGAAAGGATGGCCGATGGTTGAGCTGGGCAAATACGCCTTCAACGTGCTCACCGCCTGGGGGCTGACGCTTGGTCTGCTGGCGCTTCTGATCCTGCTCACCTGGCGCCAGTCGGCAGCGGCCAAACGCGCCCTGGAAGCGGCCGAAGCGCGCCTGAAAGCGCGCAGGGAGGCAACCGATGAGTGACGAAACCCAAACCGGCAAACGCGGCGTCTCGCCGCTGATCTTCCTGCCGCCGCTCTTGTTTGCGGCGCTGGCGGTCATGTTCTGGCTCGGCATGAACCGCGCCGACCCCAACGCGCTCAAATCCACCCGCGAAGGCGGCCCCGCCCCGGCGCTGAACCTGAGCCCGCTGGGCGGCGAACCCCCCTTCACCGATGCCGACCTGCGCGCGGGCAAGGTGGTGCTGGTAAATTTCTGGGCCTCCTGGTGCCAGGCCTGCCGGGCCGAGCACCCGACGCTCGAGAAAATGGCCGAAGAGGGTATCCAGATCTACGGGATCGACTACCGCGACGAAGAGGCCAAGGGGCTGAAATACCTCGCCGATCTGGGCAATCCCTATACGCGCAACGGTGCCGATCCGAGCGGCCGCACCGCCCTTGACTGGGGCCTCTACGGGGTGCCGGAAACTTTCGTCATCGCCGGCGATGGCACCGTGGTCCTGCGCTTTGCCGGGCCGATCACCGAACGGGCGCTGGAAAAGACCATCCGCCCGGCGATGGAAAAGGCGGCGGCGATCGGGGCACGATAGCACCGCCCCTTTCACCTTTCCGACAAATACTCCCGCCGGAGGCACGATTTTTCGCAGAAAAATCGCCCCCGCCTCGCGCGCTCTGCCATGCCTGCCCCGAGCGGGCTGCCGGGATCGTCGATACAGGCGGAAAAAGCCGGCAGAAACATGTGTATTGCGAAATCCTGTGTCTGTATTGCGAAATCCTGTGTCCAATATGGCGCAGGGGGACACAACCTGTAGGGGAGGGCTTGACCGGAGCCACAACATGGGGGACGTTATGTCGCAGACTGACCGACTGCGACTAACGCGGCGACAAGGATGACGATCAATCACGTTTGGGGGGAGGAGCGTGTACAGATTTCTGACAACAATGGTAGTGGCCGCGCTGGTGGCATTGGGCATGGGGCCGGGCGGGGCAGGCATGGCGCGGGCCGAAACCTGCGGCGGCATCTACACGGTCAAGCCGGGCGACAGCCTGTCGCGCATTGCCGACCGGCTCTACAAGAACGCCAAGATGTGGTCCACGATCCACCAGAACAACCTGCAGAAGATCGGCGACAATCCATCCCTGATCAGGGTCGGCCAGAAGCTGCGCCTGGCCTGTATCAACGGCCTGCCCACCGGCCTGCCCGGGGGCACCGACGTGGCGGTGGCGACCACCGCTTCGGCGCCGGTGGTGGTGGCGCCGGGCAATGCGGCCTCGGCGACCAAGATCAATCTGCTGACGGCGGACGACTACAAGCCCTTCACCGACCGTTCGCTGCCCGGCGGCGGGCTGGTCGCGGAGGTGGTGCAAAAGGCGATGGAAGCGGCCGATCCGCCCGAGGGTTTCGCCATCCACTGGGTCAACGACTGGTCGGCCCATCTCGAGCCGCTCCTGTCCAATGCCCTGCTCGACATGGGCTTTCCCTGGCTCCAGCCCGATTGCGCGGCGGACCCCAGCCAGTATCGCTGCGAGAATTTCTACTTTTCCGAGCCGATGTTCGAAATGCTGATCATGCTGTTTACCAGCAAGGAGCACCCGATCGCCTTCGACTCCGATGACGACATCCTCGGCAAGACCCTGTGCCGGCCCAAGGGCTATTATACCCACGATCTCGACAAGAACGGCCGCAACTGGATCCGCGAGGGCAAGATCACGCTCAAGAGCCCGGTTTCCGTGGCAGACTGCTTCGAGATGCTGATGAAGGGCGAGGTGGACGCGGTAGCGCTCAACGAATTCACCGGCCGCGCGGCGATCAAGGAAGCCGGGATCGAAGACCGGGTGGAGGTGGCGCCGCGGCCGCTGTCGATCGAGGGGCTGCATGTGATCGTGCACAAGAGTCACCCCCGCGCCCAGGAGCTTCTGGCGCTGATCAACAAGGGCCTGCGCGCGATCAAGGACAATGGCGAATATCAGCGCATCATCGACACCCACATGACCCGCATCTGGTCGGAGCTCTAGCCATGGCCGGGCTGCTACGCCTTGGGGTTCTGCTGTGCCTCCTGCCGCTGGCAGGCTGGGCGCAGCAGCGCTGCAATGTCGATTACGAGGTCAAGGGGCGCGACACGCTGTTCTCAATTGCCGAGACGCATTACGGCGATATCGACAAGTGGGCGCTGATCTATTACGCCAACCAGGACCAGCTGGCCGGTTCCTTTCTGGAACTGACCCCCGGTCAGGTGCTGCGCATCCCCTGCCCGGCGGGCGACACCACCGCCGATGCCACCCCCCTGCGTCAGTCCGGGGCGCAGATGACCCTGCTCACGGGCGGCAATTACGCCCCCTTCACCGATCAGGACTGGCCCGGCGGCGGGCTGATCACCGAGCTGATCAACGCCGCGCTGGAACTGGCGCCGCAGCCGGTGCCCTACGAGATCTTCTGGGAGGACGACTGGTCCAGGCACCTGTTTCCGCTGCTCGACGAGAAGCGCTACGACATGGGCTTTCCCTGGCTCAAGCCCGATTGCGAGGCCGAGCCGGACAACGAGCGCTGCGCCAATTTCCACTTCTCCGAGCCGCTGTTCCTACTGCCGATCATGCTGTTCAGGCAGCGCGGGTCGGATTTCGTCTATGACAGCGACGACGACATCATCGGCAAGCGCCTGTGCCGGCCAAAGGGCTATTTCACCCACGATCTGGACCGCCCCGGCCGCCGCTGGCTGAAAGACGGCAAGATCACCCTGGTGCAGGCCGACAGCCCGGACGCCTGCTTTGCCCTGCTGGTCACCGGCAGGGTCGATGCGGTCTCGGTGAACCTGTTTCTCGGTGCAAACAAGATCGTCGAGCTGAACCTGCGCGATCAGGTCGAGGCGCTGGAGCGGCCGCTCTCCGAAGAAGGGCTCTACGTTGTCATCTCCAAGCGCCACTGGCGCGGCACCACGCTGCTCTACCGGCTCAATGCCGGGCTCGACGCGCTGCGCAGGAGCGGGCGCTACAAGGAGATCGTGGCCCGGCATCTGGAGATCTTCTGGCAGCGGCTGGAATAGCCCGGATCCGGTGGGCGGCGGCGCCCGAAAAGGCCGGTGCAACGCATGAAACGCGGATGAACCCGGACGATGGCGCGAAACTGCGCGAAAATCCGCCATATCCCGCCGTTTTGCGGCAAATCTTCGCTTCCGGCGCGGATTGCTTGGCTTTCGGCATGAAAATACGCTAGATTCGGAGCGATAACCCGCCCGCAGAGGCGGTGATACCGAGGCAGGCACCGAGGCAGGAAAAAGGCGCTCAGATGGATACCCAAACTCTCGCTCTGGCGACCGAGATCGACTTTTCGTTTCTCGCGCTGTTCATGCGCGCAACCCTGGTGGTCAAGCTGGTGATGATCCTGCTGATCGTCGCTTCCTTCTGGTCCTGGGCGATCGTGATCACCAAGCTGATCCAGTACCGGCGCACGCTGAAGAGGACGGCGGCCTTTGACCGGGCCTTCTGGTCGGGCGAGCCGCTCGACGGGCTCTATGCCCAGATCGGCCCGGCGCCCGACGGCGCGGCGGAAAAGGTCTTTGCCGCCGGGATGCTCGAATGGCACCGCTCCCACCGCGAGGATGGCGGGCTGATCGCCGGCGCGATGGCGCGCATCGACCGGGCCATGGACGTGGCCATTGCCCGCCAGGCCGAGAAGCTCAACAAGGGGCTGAGCTTCCTCGCCACCGTCGCCGCCACCGCGCCTTTCATCGGCCTGTTCGGCACCGTCTGGGGGATCATGAACGCCTTCATGGGCATCGCCCAGAGCCAGAATACCAACCTCGCCGTGGTCGCCCCGGGCATCGCCGAGGCGCTGATGGCGACCGGGCTGGGGCTGCTGGCGGCGGTGCCGGCGCTGATTTTCTACAACAAGCTCTCGGCCGACAGCGACCATATCGCGGCGATATGGGAGGCCTTTGCCGACGAGTTCTCCACCATCCTCAGCCGCCAGCTGGACGCCTGACATGGCCGGCGGCACCGGGCTGAAGG
>JALWTH010000189.1 GCA_027082975.1 Paracoccaceae bacterium
GGATGCGCCGCCCAGACCAGCGGCGCATCCAGCCCGCGGGCTTCGGCCTGGGCCAGCGCCGCCTCCAGCACGCCGGCTTCGATGGCGCGGCGCTCCTCGTTGAGCGCGTCGAGCCGGGCGGCCAGCGCGGCCGCCTCCTGCGGATCGCGGGTCGAGAGCAGGCGCGCGCCCAGGTCGGCGCGCCCGATCCGCCCGCCGGCATTGATGCGCGGGCCCAGCACATAGCCCAGGTGATAGGCGCGCGGCGGCTCGCTGAGGCGGGCGATGTCGGCGAGCGCCACCAGGCCTGGGCGCGCGCGCCTTGCCATGACCTTGAGCCCCTGCACGACCAGGGCGCGGTTGGCGCCGATGAGCGGGGCCACGTCGGCGACGGTGGCCAGCGCCACCAGGTCGAGCGACTCGAACAGGTCGGGCCCCGCGCGCCCGGCTTCGCGCAGCTGCCGGTTCGCCTCCACCAGCAGCAGAAACACCACCCCCGCCGCGCAGAGATAGCCCGGCGCCTCGTCGCTTTCGTCCTGCCGGTTCGGGTTCACCACCGCCAGCGCCGGGGGCAGGGTTTCGGCCCCAAGGTGGTGGTCGAGCACCAGCACCTCGGCGCCTGCCGCATTGGCCGCTGCGATGGCCTCGGGCGCGGCGGTGCCGCAATCGACGGTGAGGATCAGCGTGTGTTCGCGGGCAAGCGCGCGCATGGCCGGCGCATTGGGGCCGTAGCCTTCGCGGATCCGGTCGGGGATATAGAGCGTGGCGCGCTGGCCGAAAAAGGCGAGCCAGTCGCTGAGCAGCGCCGCCGAGGCCGCGCCGTCCACGTCGTAATCTGCGAAAATGGCTATCTTTTCATTGTCTTGCACGGCCTTGGTGAGGCGGGCGGCGGCGCGTTCCATGTCCTTGAGCCGGCGCGGATCGGGCAGGGTGTCGCGCAGGGTGGGGGCGAGAAAGGCCTCGGCCTCGCCCGCCGCCACCCCGCGGCGCGCCAGCACCGCCGCGACCGGAGGCGCGAGGCCGGTGGCCTGGGCGAGCGCTTCGGCGGCACGCTCCTGCTCGAGGCCCGGGCCGCTCCAGCGGCGCCCGGTCAGGGAGGCTTCGACGCCGAGAAAGGCGGGGGCGGGCTCGATCATGGGGCTCATGGGGCCGGTCTAGTGGCATGCGGGCCAAAGGTCCAGCGGTGCGGGGCGCCGACGATTTTTCGCCAGAAAAATCGCCCCCGCTCGCCAGGGCGCAGGCCCGGCGAAATCGCTACCCGTCGAAATCCACCTCCTGCATCAGCTTCAGCGCCGCCGGGCGCAGGCGGGCGATTTCGGTGAGGTCGAGCGTGTCCGGGGTGAAGCTGCCCCAGCTTGCGACCAGTTCCGAAGGCCGGCTCTCCGGTGCCACGGGGTATTCATAGTTTACCTCGGCATAGATCTCCTGGGCTTCGGGCGAGGCGAGGAATTCCATCAGCCGGATCGCCGCTTCGCGGTGCGGCGCATGGGCGGCGAGCGCCATGCCGGAGACGTTCACATGGGTGCCCGCGCCCTCGAAGGTCGGAAAGACCACGTTCACGCTCTCGGCCCAGGCGCGCTGCTCCGGGTTTTCCAGCATCTTGCCCATGTAATAGGTATTGCCCAGGGCGATGTCGCACTGGCCGGCCCAGACCGCCTTGACCTGGGCGCGGTCGTTGCCCTGGGGCTTGCGGGCGAGATTGGCCTTGAGCCCTTCGAGCCAGGCGCGCGTCGCGGCCTCGCCGTGATGGGCGAGATAGGCGGCGGTGAGCGCCAGCGTATAGGGGTGGGTGCCGGAGCGGGTGCAGATGCGCCCGCGCCATTTCGGATCGGCGAGGTCCTCGTAGGTGGTGACTTCGCCCGGCGCCACCGCCTCCTTCGAGGCGAAGACCACCCGCGCGCGGCTGGTAAGGGCGAACCAGCGCCCCTCCGGGTCGCGAAAGCGGGCGGGGATATGGGCGGTGAGCGCTTCCGAGCGCACCGGCTGGGTCACGCCGGCTTCCACCGCGCCGTTGAGCCGGGCGATATCGGTGGTGAGGATCACGTCGGCGGGCGAGCGCGCGCCCTCGGCGGCGAGGCGCTCGATCATGCCCTTGTTGAGAAAGGCGATATTGACCGCGATGCCGGTCTCTTCGCTGAAGGCGTCCATCAGCGGCCGGATCAGCTCGGGCTGGCGGTAGGAATAGACATTGACCTCATCGGCCAGCGCCTGGGCGGCCGGGAGGGTCGCGACCGTGGCGGCGGCCAGCGCCAGGGCGAGAAGGGGGGTGTGTTTCATCTTGCGCATCTCCTGTTGCTGGGGCGGTTAAATCTGAGAAAAACACTCAGGTCAATACCCAATCGAAACGCTCAGGATTGTCCCGCGCCCCGCTCCCGCGCCTTCTCGGCCTCCCAGAGCGCGTCGAGTTCTTCGAGGCTGGCCTGTTCCGGGCGCCTTCCGGCCGCTTCAAGGGCACGCTCCATCCCCTTGAAGCGGCGTTCGAATTTCGCGTTGGCCCCGCGCAGGGCCGCTTCCGGGTCCACGCCCAGGTGGCGCGCCAGATTGGCCAGCACGAACAGCAGGTCGCCCATTTCCTCCTCGACCTCCTGCTGCGTCAGCCGCGCGCGCGCCTCGGCCAGTTCGCGCGCCTCTTCGGCCACCTTGTCGAGCACCGGGGCGATGTCGGGCCAGTCGAAGCCGACCCGCGCCGCGCGCTTTTGCAGCTTGACCGCCCTGAGCAGCGCCGGCAGGCCCAGCGCCACCCCGTCGAGCGTGCCGGCCGCGCCGCGCTCCCTTTCCTTGAGCGCCTCCCAGTCGCGGCTCTGCTGTTCGGCGCTCTTGTCGCGGCTCTCGGTGCCGAAGACATGCGGGTGGCGGGCGATCATCTTGTCCGAGATCCTGCGCGCGATGCTGTCGAAGTCGAACAGCCCCGCCTCGGCCCCCATCTCGGCGTGATAGACCACCTGCAGCAGCAGATCGCCCAGCTCGCCCTCGAGTTCGCCCCAGGCCCCGCGCTCGATGGCGTCGGCGACCTCGTAGGCCTCTTCGATCGTATAGGGGGCGATCGTGGCGAAATCCTGCTCGATATCCCAGGGGCAGCCGGTCTCCGGCTCGCGCAGGCGGCGCATGATTTCCAGCAGGCGGGGCAGGCCCTCCTTTTGATCAAATATCGGGTCTCGGGGCGGATTTGCCATTGCGCGCGCGCCTTTTTTCGGGTCCTGTCGGCGCGAAGGCTTAGCAAATCAGGCGCGGGAGGCAAACATGGCGGTGATCAACAGGATTGCGGATTTTGCCGAGGACATGAAGACCTGGCGGCGCTGGATCCATGCGCACCCGGAACTGCAGCTCGAATGCCATGAGACGGCCGCTTATGTGGTCGAGCGGCTGCGCGAATTCGGCATCGACGAGATCCATGAAGGGATCGGGGTTTCGGGCGTGGTGGCGATCATCGAGGGGCAGGGTCCCGGGCCGACCATCGGCCTGCGCGCCGACATGGACGCGCTGCCGATGGAGGAGATGACCGGGCTCGACTATGCCTCGACCGTGCCGGGGCGGATGCATGCCTGCGGCCATGACGGGCATACGGCGATGCTCTTGGGGGCTGCGCGTTATCTCGCCGAGACGCGGCGCTTTCGGGGCCGGGTCGCGCTGATCTTCCAGCCCGCCGAAGAGGGGGGCGGCGGCGCCAGGGTGATGTGCGACGAGGGGCTGATGGAGCGTTTCGACATCAGTGAGGTCTACGCGATCCACAACATGCCCGATCACGAGGAGGGCGCCTTCTTCATGGCGCCGGGGCCGGTGATGGCGGCGGTGGACAGCTTTCACATCCATATCAAGGGCAAGGGCGGCCACGGCGCCTTTCCGCAGGAGACGCGCGACCCGCTGATCGCCGCCACCTCGCTGGTGCAGGCGATCCAGACCATCGTCAGCCGCAACCACGCCGCGACCGAGGATCTGGTGGTCTCGGTCACGCAGATCCATGCCGGCAGCGCCGACAACATCATCCCCGACACCGCCTTTGTCGGCGGCACCGTGCGCACCTTCAACCCCGAGGTGCAGGACATGGTGGAAGAGCGCATGAAGGCGATCGTCGCCGGCCAGATGGCGGCTTTCGGCTGCGAGGCGGAGCTTGAATACGAGCGCGGCTATCCGGCCACGGTGAACGATCCCGAGAAGGTCGAGGAAGCGGCCAGGGCGGCGCGCGACGTGGTGGGAGATGCGCGGGTGGTGACCGACAAGCGGCGCGAGATGGGGGCCGAGGATTTCTCCTACATGCTCGAGGAGCGCCCGGGGGCATATCTGTTTCTCGGTGCCGGCGAGGGGCCGATGGTGCATCACCCGAAATACGATTTCAACGACGCGGTGGCGCCGGTCGGGGCGAGCTTTTTCGCGCGCCTGGTGGAGATGCGCCAGCCGCTCGAGGGGGCGGGCACGGGCACGGGGGGCTGAGCATGGCGCTGGAAGACGCGGCAAAAGAGGTGGACACGGCGATCACCCGCAAGGGCTTCAAGGGGCTCTCGGCGGAGAACACCTTTGGCGGCATCCCCTCCTTCCTGCGCCGCAGCTATACCAAGGACCTCGCCGGGGTCGATTTCGCGGTGACCGGCATCCCTTTCGATCAGGCGGTGACCAACCGCCCCGGCGCGCGCCTCGGCCCGCGCGCGATCCGCGAGGCGAGCGCGCTCCAGAGCCCCGATGCGCCCTATGGCTGGGGCTTTGACGTGATGAGCGAATTCGCCATTGCCGATTACGGCGATCTGGCCTTCGACTATGCCCATGTGGACCGCTTCCCGGCCGCGCTCGAGGCGCATGTGGGCGGGATTCTCGATCAGGGCGCGGGCTGCCTCTGCCTTGGCGGCGATCACTACATCACCTTCCCGATCCTGCGCGCCCATGTGGCGCGACACGGGCCGCTGAGCCTGCTGCAATTCGACGCCCACACCGATACCTGGCCCGATGACGACCTCGCCCGGGTCGATCACGGCACCATGTTCTACAAGGCGGTGAAGGAAGGCCTGGTGGACCCGGCGCGCTCGGTGCAGGTGGGCATCCGCACCACCAACGAGGATACGCTCGGGGTGCATGTGATCGACGCGCGCGAGGTGCACGAGGCCGGCCCGGCGGCGGTGGCGGCGCGGATCAAGGAGATCCTGGGGGAGCACAAGACCTATCTCACCTTTGATATCGACTGCCTCGACCCGGCCTTCGCGCCGGGCACCGGCACGCCGGTCTGGGGCGGGCTCGCCTCCTGGCAGGCGGCGCGCATCCTGCGCGACATTGCCGGGCTGAACGTGATCGGCGGCGACGTGGTCGAGGTCAGCCCGCCCTATGACACGAGCGGGGCCACGGCGATTGCGGGTGCGCATGTGGCGGTGGAGATCCTCTGCCTCATGGCTTGGAACCGGCGGTGAGGGGGCGGCGATTTTTCTGCGAAAAATCGGGGCGGTCGCCGGCATGGGCGGCGGGGCGGCAAATTCTTGACAGGGCGAAAGGGGCTGCATTAGGCTCAGGACCCATCAATCCCGCGCTCACAGCGGAGCAGGCGCGAAATATCAGGAGCTTTTTGCCCGCCGGACAGGGTGGGCCCCCTTTCCAAGGGCAAAAGGCCCCTGAGATGAAGCGCCTGCACCGCCCTGCGGGTCCGGCGGATTTGCTCCCT
>JALWTH010000190.1 GCA_027082975.1 Paracoccaceae bacterium
GTCGAGGCGCACGGGGCCGGCAAGCGCGGTGAGGGCGTCGGCGAAGGCTTCGCTGGGTCGCAGCGTCACATCCGCGCCGAGATGAGCGCGGGTATCGCCCGGGCGGGCGGGATCGGTGAAGAAATCGACCCGGCCGCTGTCGTGCAGGATGGCAAAGCCCTGCACCACCGGGATATGGGGGATGTCGCTCCCGCGGATATTCAAGAGCCAGGCGATGGAATCGGTGAGCGTGAGGACCGCCGCGCGCTGGCCCGCGTCTCGCAGGGCGGCGGCCAGTTCGCCGCGTTTGTCGGCGTGGGATTTGCCGGCATATTCAAGGGGATGCGGGGTGATCGGCGCGGCCGGCGGGGCCGGGCGGTCCTGCCAGATGCGATCGACGAGGTTTTGGCAAGGCGCAAGGGTGATGGCGCTGCCGGCCAGCCCCGTGCGCAGCTTTTCGATCTCGCGGGGCGTGTGCAGCCAGGGATCGAAGCCGATGCGCCCGCCTTGGGGGAGTTCGCGCCTGAGCCAGTCCGCCGGGCTGGTTTCGGGCCAGTGGACCGGGGTGAAGTGGGTGAGATCCACCTGTTGGCGCACCTGGTTGCGGTAGCGGCCGTCGATGAAGATGCCGGCGCTTTTCTCGAGCGCGATGCAGAAGCCCGCCGAGCCGGTGAAGCCGGTGAGCCATTCGAGTCGCTTGTCGCACTCGGCCACGTATTCGCCCTGGTGGGCATCGGCGCGGGGGACGAGGAAACCGGCGAGGCCTTCGGCGGCGAGTTCGGCGCGCAGGGCGGTGAGGCGGGCGGGGCCCTGGGACGGGTCGGCGTGGCTGTGGAAGCTCTGGAACATGTCTGGCGCTCCTGTGGTTTCGCCCCGGCTCGTGCCGGGGCGACCCGCCGGGGGGCGCTGCCCCCCGGACCCCCCGGGATATTTATGAACAGAAGAAGGTTACATGGCCTTTTTCAGCCCCATGACGCGGGCGCGGGCGCGTTTGTCCTGGTCGAACAGGGCGGCGAGCTGTTCGGTCATGGCGCCGGCGAGCTGCTCGACATCGGTGATGGTGACGGCGCGCTCATAATAGCGGGTGACGTCATGGCCGATGCCGATGGCGAGCAGTTCGACCTGTTTGCGCCGCTCGATCATGGCGATCACGTCGCGCAGGTGTTTTTCGAGGTAATTGGCGGGATTGACCGAGAGGGTGGAATCATCGACCGGGGCGCCGTCGGAGATCACCATCAGGATCCGGCGCGCCTCGGGGCGGCAGGCAAGGCGGCGGTGGGCCCATTCGAGGGCTTCGCCGTCGATATTTTCCTTGAGCAGGCCTTCCTTCATCATCAGCCCGAGATTGGGCCGCGCGCGCCGCCAGGGGGCGTCGGCGGATTTGTAGATGATGTGGCGCAGGTCGTTGAGGCGGCCGGGCTGCTGGGGCCGGCCGTCGGCGAGCCAGCGTTCGCGCGACTGGCCGCCCTTCCAGGCGCGGGTGGTGAAGCCGAGGATCTCGACCTTGACCTGGCAGCGCTCCAGCGTGCGCGCGAGCACGTCGGCGCAGATCGCGGCGATCGAGATCGGCCGGCCGCGCATGGAGCCGGAATTGTCCAAGAGCAGCGTCACCACGGTGTCGCGGAACTCGGTGTCCTTCTCCTGCTTGAAGGAGAGCGGCGTGGTCGGGTTGGCCACGACCCGGGCGAGGCGGCCGGCGTCGAGGATGCCTTCGTCGAGGTCGAATTCCCAGGAGCGGTTCTGCTGGGCCTGCAGGCGGCGCATGAGCTTGTTGGCAAGCCGGCCGACCGCGCCCTTCAAGGGCTCCAATTGCTGGTCGAGCCAGGCGCGCAGGCGCTCGAGCTCGGCCGGCTCCGCAAGCTCCTCGGCGCGGATTTCCTCATCGAAATCGGTGGTATAGACGGTATAGTCCGGGTCCGCCTCGCTCACCGGCGCGGGCGGGGGCGGCTCCATCTCGGCCTCGCCGTCGGGAAGCTCGCTTTCGTCGCCCGGCTCCATCTCGGCCATGTCGTCCATGGAGACCATGGCTTCGGAAGCGTCGTCGGTCGGCTCCTGCTCCTGCTCGGGGCTGGCCTCGGCCTGCTCCTCTTCGCTGCTTTCCTCGCTGCCCTCTTCGCTCTGTTCGTCGTCGCTCTCGGCCTCGTCCTCCTGGTCCTCCTCCTCGCGGTCGGGGTCGTCGCCAAGCTGGTCGCCATAGCCCAGATCCTCGATCACCTGGCGGGTGAAGCGGGCGAAGGCCTGCTGGTCGCTCAGGATCGCGTCGATCCCGGCAAGGGTTTCGCCGGCATTTTCGCGGATGAAGTCGCGCCAAAGGTCGAGCACGTTCTGCGCCGCCTCGGGCAGGGCGCGGCCGGTGGCAAGCTCGCGCACCATGTAGCCGGCGGCCTCGGGCAGCGGCGCGCTGCGCTGGTCGGTGAGCTGGCCGAAGCCGCGCCGCTCGGCCTCGGCGCCGATCCGGGCGTCGATATTGCCGGCGCTGCCGGGCATCAGGCGCGCGCCCATGGCCTCGCAGCGGGCGGTCTCCATGGCCTCGAACAGATCGCGCGCCATCTGGCCCTCGGGGGCGTAGCGGGCGTGCAGGGCGGCGTCGTGGAAGCGGTGGCGCATGGCGTAGGAATCGGCGGTGCCGCGCGCCAGCAGCACCTCGTCGCGCGTCATCCGCCGCGTCACCTGCGGCAGGCGCATGGCATCCTGGCTGTGGCCGGGCGGGTCCACCGAGAAGCTCACCGAAAGCTCGCTGTCATCGGCCAGCGTCCTGGTGGCCTCGGCAAGGGCCTTCTTGAACGGATCGGCCGGGTTGTCGGTGGGTTTCTTCATTGCGCCCTCGGCTCAGCCCAAGCTCATGGAGGCGGCGCTTTCGGGCAGTTCCTCGTCAAAGCAGCGCTGGTAGAATTCGGCCACGGTCTGCCGTTCGAGTTCGTCGCACTTGTTGAGGAAAGAGAGGCGGAAGGCATAGCCCACGTCGCGGAAGATTTCGGCGTTTTGCGCCCAGTTGATCACCGTGCGCGGGCTCATCACCGTGGAGAGGTCGCCATTCATGAAGGCGGTGCGGGTGAGGTCGGCGAGGGTGACCATCTGGCTGATGGTGCGCCGCCCGGATTCGGTATTGTAATGGGGGTTCTTGGCCAGCACGATGGCGACTTCCGCATCGTGGGAGAGGTAATTGAGCGTGGCCACCAGCGACCAGCGGTCCATCTGCGCCTGGTTGATCTGCTGCACGCCGTGATAGAGGCCGGTCGTGTCGCCGAGCCCCACGGTGTTGGATGTGGCAAACAGGCGGAAGGAGGGGTGGGGGGTGATGACTTCGTTCTGATCCAGCAGCGTGAGCTTGCCGTCATGCTCGAGCACGCGCTGGATCACGAACATCACGTCGGCGCGGCCCGCGTCGTATTCGTCGAACACGATCGCGGTGGGGTTGCGCAGCGCCCAGGGCAAGATACCCTCCTGAAACTCGGTCACCTGCTTGCCGTCCCTGAGCTTGATCGCGTCCTTGCCGATCAGGTCGATGCGGCTGATATGGCTGTCCAGATTGACCCGCACGCAGGGCCAGTTCAGCCGGGCGGCGACCTGCTCGATATGGGTGGATTTGCCGGTGCCGTGATAGCCCTGGATGATGACTCGGCGGTTATAGGCAAAGCCCGCGAGGATCGCGAGCGTGGTTTCCGGGTCGAAGCGGTAGGTGGGGTCGATCTCGGGCACCCTTTCGGTGCGGGTCTCGAAGCCCTTCACCTTCATGTCGCTGTCGATGCCGAAAACGTCTCTGACCGAGATGTCTTCGGTGGGTTTGCCAAGTTCCAAGGTGCCGTCCGCCATGTCCTTCTGCCCCGTATTGTGGCCCGTGTTTTGCCCCGTGTATTGCCCTGTGGCCCGTCTGCGACCCAGTCCTGTCTCCGGCCCAGTCCTGTGCCGCTGTGCCCGGGGGATTCGTCCTGTGGCCGGGCCTGCCCCCGCCACGAAAGCCTTCATGGAGAATTCGCCGGGGAAGGTCAATGGCACCGGCGGGTGCGCGGGTGTCGCAGGGGCGGTGGGGTGCGGCGGGGTGGCGCGCAAGGCGCATGCCCCCCGCGCGCGCCCCGTGCTCCGGGGTCTCGGCGCCTCAGCAGCCCAGGCCGGGTGGCAGGTTGCGCCGGTCGCCGCAGCCGTCGGGAAAGGCGATGACGCCGTTTTTCTCCTCCTGCTTGCGCCTCTCCTCGGCCTGCTCCACCATGTCGTGGGCGATGGCTCTGGCCTCATCCTCGCTGGCGCCGATGCCGATGCGGATCACTCGGCCACTGGACTTGTCGCGCATGATCACCAGATATTCGCCGGCATGGGTGCCGTCGGTGATCGGGGACACGCTGGCGCAGAAATTGTCGCTTTCGGTGCTGTAGACGGTGGTGTCGAAATCGACGAAAGGCGACAGCGCACTCAGTCCCTTCTGGCCAAAGAGGCTTTCGGATGAAGCAAATCCGTTTGCCTCGGCGAGAAAGTCGAGTTCGAAGCCGAACAGGTTGTCGATGGCCTCGAAGAGCCCCTGGAAATAGTCCCGCCCTACCCAGGGAATGTAGCCGGAGCCGTCTTCGCGCACCTGATGGTGCAGGCGGGTGTGAAAATTTCCGTTGCCCGGGTCGCGGATATGCGGGGCCTTGTTGTCAATCCATCCCTGAAAATTGTTCCAGTTCACACAGGATGGGCCGGCGCTGGCGGTCTGTGCATGGAGGGGAATCAGGAAAATGGCAAGGAAAACAAGGCGTTTCATGGAATTACCTCCCGGGAAAATGTGGTGCAAATGGCGCACGGGCGCCGCGACAATCGCGGGAATGGTAGGATGAAGGGAGGCATCGGGTCAAGCCGCCTTGGCGGGCGGTCGGGCGGAGAGCACGGCTTCGGGCGGGCGCGATTTTTCTGCGAAAAATCGGTGCCCCGCCGCGGCCGCCGTCCGTGCCTGGCGCCTGTCAGCGTGGCGGCCCGTTCGGCGGCGCTGTCGGGCGAAAAGGCGCACAATATCGCGGAATTTCCGCAGAATTTCCGCCCGGAAGCGCTTCGCCGAAACGGGTAGCGGTTTTCCGGGTCATGTGAACGGCGTGGCACGGCTCAGAGCGGCTCGGCTGGAATAGGCCCTTATGGCAAGAGGAAGCGGGGCGCGGCGCCGTGGTGGTAATGGGTCAGGCGGCGGGGCGCTGGCGGTGGCGGCCTTTGCGGCTGCGGGCGGCCGGGATCAGGGTGATGTCCGGGCCGGGCCCGTGATGGGCGATGCGGTAATTCTGTCCGCAGTGGCGGAAGCTCTGGCGGGTGCGCAGGCCGGGATCGGTGCGCGCGGCCTGCAGGAAGGCGAGCGCAGCGGCGCGTCCGGTGGCGAAGTCGATGTCGAGCAGGTGCAGTTGCAGCCGGTGGCCGAGCAGCTCCGCGGCCCCGGCCAGCTCCAGTGCCGGCAGGCGGCGCGGGCCGATGCTGGTCGGTCGGGGGGCGACCAGCAATTCTTCGGGCAATTCTTCGGGCGTCTGTGCCGCGCGCAGGGGGGCGAGCGCCTGGCCGGCATGGAGTAGCCCGGTGGGGCGCCAGAGCAGGCCTCGGGGGGCGAGGTCCGGAGCGATGGCGGCGATGGCCCGCAGCAGCAGGCGGGGCAGGGG
>JALWTH010000191.1 GCA_027082975.1 Paracoccaceae bacterium
AATTATCCCTGTGCCTTCAGGTCGTTATAAAGCTCAAACGCCTGACCTGCCGGCATCAGCTCATGCACCACCCGGCTCACCGCCTGGATCATCGCCACCGGGTCCTCGGCCTGGAAGATGTTGCGCCCCATATCCACCCCGGCCGCGCCCTGGTCCACGGCCTTCCAGGCCATTTCCAGCGCCGCGCGCTCGGGCAGTTTCTTGCCGCCGGCGATCACGATCGGTACCGGACAGCCCGCCGTCACCCGCTCGAAGCCCTCCTCGACGAAGTAGCTCTTGACGTAATGCGCGCCAAGCTCCGCCGCGATCCGGGTGGCGAGGCCGAAATAGCGCGCGTCGCGGGCCATGTCCTTGCCCACGCCGGTGACCGCGAGCGTCGGGATCCCGACGCGCAGCCCCTCGTCGATCAGCCGGATCACGTTGGTGATCGACTTGTGCTCGTATTCGGCGCCGATATAGACCTGCGCCGCCATGGCCGAGACGCCCATGCGCACCGCGTCGTCCATGGCCACCGCAATGGTCTCGTTGGACAGCTCCGAGAGGATCGAATTGCCCCCCGAGGCGCGCATCACGATCGGCTTGCGCACCGTGGGCGGGATCACCGAGCGCAGGATGCCGCGGGTGCACATCAGCACGTCGGCATGCTCGAACAGCGGCGCGATATTGAGGTCGATGCGCTCGAGCCCCTTGGTCGGCCCCTGGAAATAGCCGTGGTCGAAGGCCAGCATCACCGTGCGCCCGGTCTTGGGGTTGAAGATCTGGCTCATCCGCGCCTTCAGCCCCCAGTCGTAATGCGCCAGCCCCTTGAGGAAGAAGCCCTGCCTGTCCTGGGGCCGGTCGAGCCCGAAATCCTTGCCGTCCTTGATGTCGTCGATATCTGCCATGGTCCGTTCCGTCCATTCCGTCTGTTGAGGGTGGGTTACTTCTGCGCCTTCTGCCATGCGGCGCGCATTTGTGCAAAGGCCTCGGCCGGGCGCGCGTGCTTCATCACCGCCGAGCCGGATACGATCATGTCCGGGCGCGCGGCAGCGATCCGGTCGATCGTGTCGAGACTTACGCCGCCGTCGAAGGCGAGGAGGGGTTTTGTTCGATTCGTGCTGTTTCGGAGCGCTTCCAACGCAGCGCAGGCCGCGGAAATGTCGGGTTTGGACATGCTGCGCGGGTCGAGCGAGAGCACCAGAATCAGGTCGGCCCGGGCGACAAGCGCCGGATCGGGGTCGGTGCCGGGGGCGAGCGCGAGGCCCGCGAGCACCGGGCGCGCGGCGGCGCGGATCGCCTCGAGCGCCCCGGCCGCGCCTTCGGCCTCGGCATGGACGCTGATCAGGTCGGCCCCGGCCTCGAGATAGGCGCCCACCTGCGCGGCGGGGCGGGCATGCATCAGGTGCACGTCCAGAAAGGCCTCGGGCACCGCCCCGCGCACCGCCGCCACCAGCGCCGCGCCGCCGAGGAAGGGGGGCGCGAAAGTGCCGTCCATCTCGTCGAAATGCAGGATCGTCGCCCCCATCTCGCGCGCCGCGCGCGCGGTCTCGGCCAGCGCGCCCATGTCGCCGGCGTAAAGACCGAGGCTGATGCCCCGGGCACGGGCCTTGAGCGCGCCGATCCCCATCAGAGCACCACCCCCTTTTTCAGGATGAAACAGCCATAGGGGCGCGTCTCGGTGGTGGCGATGACGGCAAAGGCGCGCGCGGCGCGGGGGTAGAAGTCAACCCGCGCGATCGAGCCCAGCGCCGCGCCTTCGGGCTTGCGGGCGTCCAGAAGCGCAAAGGCCTCTTCGTGCACCGGGCCCCGCTCCTCGGGCGCGCCGTCGATCTCCATGCGCCAGGCGCAGGCCTCGGCAAAGCCGTCGAGCGGCATGTATTTCGTGATCAGGTCGATCGCCTCGGGGGCCGAGAAGCCGGGCAGGTGGATCGGGCTGGCGAGGCGGCAACCGGCGGCAATGCTGTCGGCGGGGAAATTGGCATCCGCCACCACGATCTCGTCGCCATGGCCCATGCGCATCAGCGCGCCCATCAGCGCGGGCGTCATGCGGGGGTCTATTCCGATCAGCATGGTGGTCCTTTCTCAAGGTCGGGGCCGCGGGCATGTGCCGCCCGCGACCCCTGCGCTCTGCGTGAGTGGCGTCAGCGCGGCGGCAGCGGCATCCAGTCGGGCACCGACACATCGGCATGGGCGAACTGGGGCAGCTTGGCCGACAGCTCTTCCATGTTGGAGATGTCGAGATCGTTCAGCATCGCCTGGGTGATCAGCGTCGGCGGGATGATGACATTGTGCCCCGGATCCTCGCCGGCCAGCAGCATCGCCAGCGAACGCACGCTGACCTCGCCGACCACGGCCGGGTTGGTCGCGGCGGTGGCGGCCCAGGCGCTGTCGGGCTCGCGCATGGCCGAGATGTCGGCGGTGGAGATGTCGGCCGAGTAGATGTCGATCTGGGTATTCAGCCCGGCCTCGTCCACGGCGATCTTCACCCCCTTGGCAAACTCGTCATAGGGCGCGAACATCACCGTGATGTCGGGATGGGCCTGGAGCACCGAACGGGCCTGGTTGGCGACCGAATTGGCGATCGGGTTGTCCAGCGTGCCGAATACCGCCACTTCGTCGATCCCCGGATATTTCTCCTTGAACAGCCGCCAGGTCTCGTCGCGCCGGTCCAGCGGGGCGATGCCGGGCACGTAGACATAGCCCGCCTTGAAGGCCTCGCCGTTATCCTTGATCGCCTGTTCCAGCGCCAGGCGGGCCAGGTCGCGGTCGGACTGCTCGATCTGCGGGATTGCGTCGTTTTCCACGTTCACGTCGAAGGCGACGACCTTGATCCCCGCATCCAGCGCCCGCTGGGCGGCGTCCTGCATCGACTCGGTGAGCCCGTGCTGGATGATGATCCCGTCCACCCCGAGCGCGATGGCCTGGTCCACCATGTCGGCCTGAAGGGCCGCGTCCTGGCGGCTGTCGAACACCCGCAGGTCCACCCCCAGCGCCGCGGCCTGGGCCTCGACCCCCGAGAGATAGGCCTGGAAGAAGTCGCCGGTGGACAGATAGCGCACCAGCGCGATCTTCACCTCGCCCGGATTGTCGAAGGGGGCGGGCATCTCGCCGGCAAGGGCGCCGCCCAGTCCGGTGGCCAGCGCGGCGATGCCGCCGGCGAGCCCCAGGGCCAGTCTTCTGGTGATTTTCATTGTGGATCCTCCCATGGTTTCCAGTGAATGTCAGTGGTTTGAACCCGCGCGCCGACCGGTCAGCACGAAGGTGAACACGAGGGCGACGACGAGCACGACCCCCTTGACGAAATCCTGTGTGTAATAGGGCGCGTTCATCATCGTCAGCCCCTGCAGCAGGATGCCGACGAAGAGCGCGCCGATGGCGGTGCCGAAGGCATTGGGCTTGGCCGCGCCCAGCACCGCGAAGCCGATCAGCGCGGCGGCCACGCTGTCCAGCAGCAGGTTGTTGCCCGAGGCGATGTCGCCGCGCCCCAGCCGCGCCGAGAGCAGGATGCCGCCCACCGAGGCCAGCACCCCGGAGAAGATATAGGCCAGGATCTTGTAGCGGTTGACATTGGTGCCGGCGAGCGCGGCGGCGCGGGCATTGGAGCCGATCGCATACATCAGCCGGCCGTGGCGGGTTTTCTCCAGAAACACCCAGACCAGGATGGCGACGATCACGAAGATCACCACCGAAACCGGGATCAGCTTCGGGATGATGAAGTCGATCTTGTGCCGCCCGAGCCAGAGAAAGGCCGGGTCGAAGACGCCATTAGCCTTCTCGCCGCTTGGCAGCACCATGCCGGTGGAGATCGAGCGGCCCTCGGTGGGGATGCGCTGAAGCCCGATCAGCAGGAACATCATGCCCAGCGTCGCCAGCAGGTCGGGGACCCGGGTCTTGACGATCAGCAGCCCGTTGACCAGCCCCACCAGCGCGCCCATCGCCAGGCAGGCGAGCACCGCCACGACCGCGCCCTGCTGAAGCACCACCATCATGTAGGCCGAGAGCATCAGCGCCGAGGTCGCCGTGGAGCCGATCGAGAGATCGAAGCCGTCCACCACCAGGGTGAATGTCACCCCCAGCGCGAGGATGCCGGTGATCGCCACCGACTGAAAGATGAACACCGCCGAGAACGGGCTGAAGAAGCCTTCGGTAAACACCGAGAAAAAGACCAGCAGCCCCGCCAGCAGCGTCAGGAAGCCGTAGCGGATCGCCAGATCGGTGGCGCTGCGCCGGCCCGAGACTTTCGTGCTCTCGCCGGGGCCGGTGGCTGTTTGGGTGGCTGTTGCTGCGTCGTCCTGCATTGCGTTTCCCTGATTGCCTGTCACGGGGTCGCCCCCGAAATCCCTGCCGCGCCCGCCGCGCCCGCACCCGCCACGCCCGCTTCAGGCGCGCCCGCTTCAGGCGCGCCCGCCTGCCCGGCCACCTGCGCCAGCACCAGTTTCAGGTCCAGCGACTCGTTGCGATGGTCGCCGGCCAGCGAATGGTCGGCCAGCACCACGATCCGGTCGGCGATCTCCAGCACCTCGTCCATCTCGGCGGCCATGACGATGGTGGCGCGGCCCCCGGCGGTCTCGCGGATCTTGGCGCCGATATCGCGCCGGGCCTTGATGTCCACGCCCTGAAACGGCTCGTCGAGGATCAGCACCCGGCTGGGCTGGCCCAGCCAGCGGCCGACCATGACCTTCTGCTGGTTGCCGCCGCTGAGCGTGGCGATGTCGTCCTTTTCCGACTGGCAGACGATGCCCAGCTGGTCGATGATCCCGCGCCCGGCGCGGGCTTCGGCGCGCGCGCGCACGAAGGAAAGCCGCGAAAAGCGCTCCAGAAACGGCACGCTCATGTTGCGGTCCAGCGGATGGTCGTGCAGCACGCCGTTGCTGGCCCGGTCCTTGGCGCAGAGGAACACGCCCGCCTCGATGGCCGCGCGCGGCGAGGTCGGGCGGTAGGGGGCGCCGCCCAGGCGCATGGTGCCGGAAAGCGGCGCCTCGAGCCCGTAGAGCACCGCGGCCAGCCGGGTCTTGCCCGCGCCCACCAGCCCGGTCACCGACAGCACCTCGTCCTGGTGCACGGTGAGGTCGATGGGCCGGGCGCCGGGGGCGAGCACGAGCCCCTCGAGCTCCAGCACCGGCGCGCCGGGGGCCTTGTTCTCCAGCTCTATCTCGCCCAGCCCCTGGCCCAGCATCGCCGTCACCGCCGCCTCGTAATCGAGCGGCTTTTCGGCGAAATGGCCGACAATGGCGCCGTCGCGCATGGCATAGATGCGGTCGGCGAGGCGGCGGATATCGGAGGTGCGGTGCGAGATGTAGAGGATCGCCACCCCCTGCGCGCGCAGCCGCTCGAGCAGGGCAAAGAGCCGCTCGGCCTCGGCCGCCGAGAGCGAGGAAGTGGGCTCGTCGAGGATCAGCAGTTCGGGCTTGCGCGCCATCGCCCGCGCAATCGCCACCAACTGCCGGTCGGCCAGCTGCAGCTCGCGCACCGGGCGGCGCACATCCACTTCGAGCCCCATCGAGGCCGCCACCTCGCGCGCCCGGGCGCGTATCTCGCGCCCCTTGAGGAAGAACCCCGCCCCCGGTTCGGCCAGCGAATCGAGCAGCAGGTTCG
>JALWTH010000192.1 GCA_027082975.1 Paracoccaceae bacterium
GTGTGCCGCCGTGGATCATCATGTCCATGTCCAGCGAGGTGATCCACAGATCGCCGTTCTCGTCCTCGACCAGCGACACCCGGCAGGGCAGGTAGGCGGCATAGGCGATGTCGTATTCCACCATCTTGGCCGCGGTCAGGGGATTGCAGTAGAGGTAGATCTTGAGCTTGCGCCAGGGCTCGCCGGTCATCGCCGCCACCTGGTCGCCCAGCGGCAGGGAGCCCACATCCTTGATGTTGTTGTCCTGGGCGATGGCGGTGATCGACTGGTCCACCTCCTCGAAGCTCAGCCCCTCGGCGACCTTGACCTGCCAGACCGTGGCGGCGGCGGAATTGCCGGTCTCCACCAGCCGGTCGAACATGGCCTTGTAGGTGGCGAATGCCTGATCGTCGAAGCCGTCAAAGGCCTTCTTGTAGCGCCACAGGTCCGGGCCGATCCAGGCGGCAAGGGCAATCGCGAGGGCCCCGACAAGGGCGAGGAGTCTGGTAAGGGCGGTCATGGCATTCTCCCGGCGCGTTGGCAATACATATCACAATACATGAATACCGCCGGCTTCCCAAGAAAAAAGGCCGGGCATTTGCCCGGCCAAGTCCAACAGGGAGGTAAAACCGACGCGGCACATGTCATTGCCATCGGCTTCGGGAGAGATTTAGGGGCTGGGGCGCCCCTCTTCAAGCGCGCATATTGCAAAGCTGCTATGTGCTGAGCGCATGGGAACGTTGCGCGGGCAACGATTCCGCGCGGCGGTTGCGCCCCCGGTGCGGACGCGCGCGGAGCGAATTTTCGCAGAAAATTCGGGGCCGCGGCTCACCCTTGGCGGTCTTCGCGCCGGTCGGCGGCGATCTCGCTGGTCACGAAGTCGCGGAAGGCGGCGATGCGCTTGGAGTGGCGCAGTTCTTCCGGAAAGGCGAGGAAGACCGGCACTTCCTGGCTCTCCAGCTGCGGCAGGACCCGGTGGATATGGGGAAAGTCGCGGATCACGTAATCGGGCAGCACGCCGATCCCGAGCCCGTTCAGCATCGCCTGCAGCACGCCGAAGTAATTGTTCACCGTCAGCAGCGATCCCACGTTCAGCGTCAGCAGGTAATGGGTGAAGCGCGAGCCGGCAAAGACCTGGGCGGAGCGCACATTCTGGCAGATCAGCCGGTGTTCGCTCAGATCCTCGGGCGCCTTTGGCATGCCGAATTCGCCCAGATATTCGGGTGTCGCATAGAGGCGCATATGCACCCCCATCAGGCGCTTGCGGATCAGGTCGGCCTGGCTCGGCTCCTTCATGCGGATCGCCACATCGGCCTCGCGCATGGGCAGGTCGAGCACGCGTTCGTCCAGCATCAGGTCGATTTTCAGCCCCGGATAGGCGGTATAGAGCTTGTGCAGGCGCGGCGCCAGCCAGAGCGAGCCGAAGGCGGTGGTGGTGGTCACGCGCAGTTCGCCGAATACCTCGTCCTTGCTGTCGCGTATGCGTGCCACCGCCGCTTCGAGGCGCTGGCTCATGGCCCGGGTCGCGTCAAACAGCAGCTCCCCCTGTTCGGTGAGAATCAGCCCCCGCGCGTGGCGGTGAAACAGGGTGGCGTTCAGGCTCTCCTCCAGCGCCTTGATCTGGCGCGACACCGCCGATTGCGACAGGTGCAGCCCTTCGCCCGCATGGGTGAGCGAGCCGGCATCGGCCACGGCGTGAAAGATTCTGAGCTTGTCCCAGTCCATAATGTAACAATCCGTCTGCTTTCGGCCGGCATCTTGACACATTTTCACCGCCCGGCGCGAGGGGAAAAACGACGCCGCGTCGCAAAGAAATGATTTGGGCGGGTCAGGGGTTTTGACCTATTATAAGGCAGGGAGACACGCCGTTGGGAGGACGCGCATGGCCAAGGACAAGGTAACGCTGGGCGATCGTTTCGATCTGGAAAAGACCGACGTGCTGCTGAACGGCACCCAGGCGCTGGTGCGGCTGATGCTGATGCAGAAGGCGCGCGACGTGGCGGCGGGGCTCGATACGGCCGGGCTCGTTACCGGCTATCGCGGCAGCCCCGTGGGCGCGGTCGATCTGTGGATGAGCCGGGCCAGGCGCGAGCTGGAAGCGGCCGGCGTGCTGTTTCAGCCGGGGCTCAACGAGGACCTTGCCGCCACCGCGCTCTGGGGCGCCCAGCAGGCGGAGCTGCGCGGCGAGGGCAGGCATGACGGCGTGTTCGGCCTCTGGTATGGCAAGGGGCCGGGGGTGGACCGCTCCGGCGACGTGCTGCGCCATGCCAACATGGCCGGCACTTCGAAGCATGGCGGCGTGCTGATGGCGATGGGCGACGACCATACCGGCGAAAGCTCCACCGTGCTGCACCAGTCCGACTGGGCGCTGGTGGATGCCTATATCCCGGTGCTGAGCCCCGCGGGCGTGCAGGAGATCCTCGATTACGGCCTTTACGGCTATGCGCTGAGCCGTTTTGCCGGCCTCTGGGCCGGGCTCAAGGTGATGAAGGACACGATCGAGGTGACCAGCGTGGTCAATGGCGATCCGCACCGCCTTGCCTTCACCACCCCCGAGATCGACATGCCCCCCGGCGGGCTCAATATCCGCCTGATCGACGACCGCATCGCCCAGGAAGCGCGGATGATCGACTACAAGCGCGGCGCCGCCGAGGCCTTTGCCCATGCCAACCGCATCGACCGGCGCATCTGGGGCAAGTCGGGCGCCAAGATCGGCTTTGTCGCCGCCGGCAAGAACTGGCTCGATCTGGTGCATGCGCTGAAGCTGCTCAATCTCGATGCCGGCGAGGCCGAGCGCCTTGGCCTCACCACCTACAAGATCGGCCAGACCTGGCCCCTGGACATGCAGGGCTTTCGCGACTGGGCCGAGGGGCTCGACCTGATCGTGGTGGTGGAGGAAAAGCGCAAGCTCATAGAGGTGCAGGCCAAGGAGGCGATATTCGACAACCGCCAGGGCCGGCGCATCTATGGCTGGTATGACGACAGGGGCAACGAGCTTTTCCCCACCCGCTATGCGCTGGACCCGATCATGATCGCCGAAAAGATCGGCGCGATCCTGATCGACGAGGGGCGCGGCACCGAGGGCGTGCGGGCGGGGCTGGCGGCGATCGAGGCGGCGAAACAGGCCGACAACGCCCCCGACATCGCCGCCCGCCTGCCTTATTACTGCTCGGGCTGTCCGCATAATACGTCAACGAAAGTGCCCGAAGGATCAAGGGCTTATGCCGGGATCGGCTGCCATTTCATGGTCCAGTGGATGGACCGCAACACGATCGGCTTCACCCATATGGGCGGCGAGGGCGCCAACTGGATCGGCGAGGCGCCGTTCTCCAAGACCCGCCATGTGTTTCAGAACATGGGCGACGGCACCTATAACCATTCGGGCCTGATGGCGATCCGCGCGGCGGTGGCCGCCGGCACCACCATGACCTTCAAGATCCTCTATAACGACGCGGTGGCGATGACCGGCGGCCAGGCTCATGAAGGCGGCCTGCCCCCCGAGCAGATCGCCCGCGAAGTGCTGGCCGCCGGGGTGAAGCATCTGGCCGTGGTCTACGACGAAAAGGAGGAGATCGACTTCGCCGCCTTCCCGCCCGGCATCTCCCGCCATCCGCGCGCCGAGATGGACAGAGTGCAGAAGAATCTGCGCGAGGTCGAGGGGGTCTCGGTGATCCTCTACATCCAGACCTGCGCCGCCGAAAAGCGCCGCCGGCGCAAGCGCGGCCTGTTTGCCGACCCCGACCAGCGGGTGCTGATCAACCCGGATATCTGCGAGGGCTGCGGCGATTGCGGGGTGCAGTCGAACTGCGTGTCGATCGTGCCGCTCGATACCGATCTGGGCCGCAAGCGGGCGATCGACCAATCCTCCTGCAACAAGGATTTCACCTGCCTCAATGGCTTCTGCCCCTCTTTCGTGACGGTCGCCGGCGCCAGGCTGAAAAAGGCGGCCACCGCCACGCTCGACCTGCCGGACCTGCCGGCGCCGGACCTGCCGGCGATCGAGGGCACCTTCAACACGGTGATCACCGGGGTCGGCGGCACCGGGGTGGTGACCATCGGCGCGATCATGGCCCAGGCCGCCTATATGGACGGGCTCGGCGCCGGCATGATGGAAATGGCCGGCCTCGCCCAGAAGGGGGGTGCCGTGACCGTGCATCTGAAGCTCGCCAAGCGGCCCGAGGATATCGACGCGATCCGGGTCGCCACCGGCGAGGCGGACGCGATCATCGGCTGCGAACTGGTGGTCTCGGCCGCCCATGCGACGCTGGGCCTGACCACCACCGGCAAGACCGGCGCGGTGGTGGACAGCCACGAGACCATCACCGGCGAATTCACCCGCCAGCCCGATTTCTCGCTGCCCGGCGAGCGGCTGCGGCTCTCGCTCGAGGCGCGGCTGCGCGACAGGCTGGCGATGTTTGACGCCACCGAACTGGCGCGCATCCTGCTCGGCGACAGCATCTTTTCCAACATGATGGTGCTGGGCGCGGCCTGGCAGGCGGGGCTGGTGCCGATCAGCCACGAATCCCTCATGGGCGCGATCGAACTGAACGCCCAGGCGGTGGCGCAGAACCAGCGCGCCTTCGAGCTTGGCCGCTGGGCGCTGCTGCACCCGGAGGAAGCGGCGCGCTATCTGGAGGCCGAGGTGGTGGAAATGCCGAAATCGCTGGACGAGAAAATCGCCCTCAGAGCGGCCCATCTGGTGGAATATCAGGACGAGGCGCTGGCGCGCAAATACCGCGCCCTGGTCGAGCGCATGGCGGACGAGGAACTGCGCGAGGCGGTGGCGCTCGCCTATCACAAGTTCTTGTCTTACAAGGACGAATACGAGGTCGCCCGGCTGATGAAAAAGTCGCGCGAACTGGCCGAGGAGACCTTCGACGGCGATCTCCGGCTGACCTTCCACCTCGCCCCGCCGATCCTTTCGCGGCCCGGGCCCGACGGGCGGGCGAAAAAGCGCCGCTTCTCCGAGGGCGCGGCGCGCTGGATCATGCGCCTTGCCCGCTTCAAGCGCCTGCGCGGCACGGTGCTCGACCCCTTCGGCTACAGCGCCGAGCGGCGCATGGAGCGCGCGCTGATCCGCCAGTACGAGGCCGACATGGAAGAGGTGCTGCGCCTGTTTGGCCCCGAGACCCGCAAGCCCGCCCTGGCGCTGGCCCGCCTGCCGCTGGAAATACGCGGCTTCGGCCCGGTAAAGATGGCGGCGGCCGAAAAGGCGGCAAAGAAGCGCGAGCGCCTGCTCGAGACCCTGCGCAAGGCGGCAGCGGCGCCGGCCGAGGCCGCCGAATAGGCCGAGGCGAAGCGAGACCGGGCGGCGGGCGCGATTTTTCTCGCGAAAAATCGTCCCCGGTCGCTCAGTTGCACTCGTAATGGGTCCAGCCGGGATAGGCTTCGAGCCCGGTCTGGGCCATGGGTTCGGAACGGATCACGCATTGGGCGGTGTCGGCATGGTAGTCGTAGCCGGTGCAGGTGGGCTCGCCCTCGCAGGTGGTGACGCATTGGGGCAGGGAGAGGCCATTGAGCACCCAGCCGAAGCCCGAATTCAGCCGCGCATCCTGATAGGTATCGACGCTGGCACAGGCCGGCGAAG